>CAYPDO010000748.1:0-2528 GCA_964409495.1 uncultured Bordetella sp. | reverse complement strand
AGCGCCGCGGCCACGCTGGAATCCACGCCGCCGGACAGGCCGAGGATCACCTCCTCGTCGCCCACCTGCTCGCGGATCTTGGCGACGGCCTCGTCGATGTAGTTGCCCATGATCCAGTCGCCGCGGCAGCCGGCGATGCCGCGCACGAAGCGCGTCAGCAGCTCGGCGCCCTGCACGGTGTGCGTGACCTCGGGGTGGAACTGCACCGCGTAGTAGCGCCGGCTCTCGTCGGCCATGCCGGCGATCGGGCAGCTGGGCGTGCTGGCCATCAGCTTGAAGCCCGGCGGCAGCGCCGTCACCTTGTCGCCATGGCTCATCCACACCTTGAGCATGCCGTGGCCTTCGGGCGTGCTGAAGTCCTGCAGGCCCTTCAGCAGCTCGGTGTGGCCATGGGCGCGCACCTCGGCATAGCCGAACTCGCGGTGGTCGCTGGCCTCCACCTGGCCACCCAGTTGCACCGCCATCGTGAACATGCCGTAGCAGATGCCCAGCACCGGCACGCCGGCCTCCCACACGGCCTGCGGCGCGCGTAGCTCGTGGTCCTCGTAGGTGCTGGCATGGCTGCCGCTGAGGATGATGCCCTTGGCACCATAGCTGCGGATGAACTCGTCCGACACGTCGTTCGGATGGATCTCGCAATAGACATGCGCCTCGCGCACGCGGCGCGCAATGAGCTGGGTGACCTGCGAGCCGAAGTCGAGGATCAGGATCTTGTCGTGTTGCATGGCAAAGCTCTCAGGCCTGTTTCAGGCTGATTTCAGGCAGAAGCCGCGGCGGCCGGCGTGGCGCGGCGGCGGAAAAAGCGGTACGCCACCGTGGCCCCCCACGGCCTGCAGCGCGGCGCAGAAGAAGAAGGGCAGGCCCATCAGCACATCGCCGGCCTGCAGGTGCGACACCACACCCAGCAGCGGCGTGGCCACCATCGGCGCCAGCACGGCCATCAGGCTGTTCAGCGAGGCCACCGAGCCGGCCGTGGCCCCTTGCTCATGGGCCTGGGCCGCATTGGCGATCAGGCTCTGGATGGCCGCCTGCGCGCCGCCGCCGAGGATGCCGCCCAGCACGATCACCACGTACATCATCCAGCCCTCGGTGACCAGGCCGAAGCCCAGGTAGCTCAGGGCGCTGGCCGCCAGGCCCACGGTGGCCAGCACGCGGTTGGAAAAGCGCGCCAGCATGTGCTTGAGCAGCCAGCCCTGCACCAGCGCGGCGATGGCGCCCACGGCAAACAGCGACCAGCCCACCTCGGCCGGCCCCCAGCCGAACTTGAAGTGTGTGTACAGCACCCAGCTGGTGTGCAGCGTGAACTGCGCCAGCGCGGCCAGCGCCACCACCCACACCAGCGGCCCCACGCCCTGCAGCCGCGCCAGCGCCGACAGGGCCGCAAACGGGTGCACGCGGCGCCAGGCAAAGGGCTGGCGCTTCTCGGGCGGCAGCGATTCGGGCAGCACGAACCAGCCGTACAGCCAGTTCAGCACCGCCAGCGCGCCAGCCACGAAAAACGGCAGGTGGATGTCAATGGCGCCCAGCAGGCCGCCGGTGGCCGGCCCGAGGATGAAACCGATGCCGAACATCGCCCCCAGCATGCCGAAACGGCGCGCCCGCTCCTCGGGCGCCGAGATGTCGGCCACGTAGGCGCTGGCCACCGCGGCGTTGGCCTGCATCGCGCCCGAGAACACGCGCACCGCCACCAGCATCCACAGCGCCGTGGCCAGCCCGGTGACGATGAAGCTCAGTGCCAGGCCCGAGAAGCCCAGCAGCAGCACCGGCCGCCTGCCATGGGCATCGCTCAACGCGCCCAGGATCGGCGAGGCAAAGAAGTTGGCGATGCCGAAAGTGATGGTGACGACGCCGAACCACCAGGTCTGCTCGGTGGGCGAGGCGGTGAAGGTGCCCACCACCAGCGGCAGCACAGGGATGATCAGGCCGATCGACACCATGTCGATCAGCACCGTGATCATGATGAAGGCCATGCTGGCCCCCCGCCCGCCGGGTACGGCGGTCGCCCCCCCGAGGGGGCGCGGGCCGGCTTGGGGTGGCCCGGCGCTCGGCCCGCTGTCGCTATCGTGCATCGCTGATGGCGTCACTCCGCCCGGTAGTTCGGCGCTTCCTTGGTGATCTGCACATCGTGCACATGGCTCTCGCGGATGCCGGCGGCCGTGATCTCGACGAACTCGGCCTGCTCGTGCATCTGCTCCACCGTGGCGCAGCCGCAGTAGCCCATGCTGGCGCGCAGGCCGCCGGCCATCTGGTAGACGATGGAGATCATCGAACCCTTGTACGGCACCCGGCCCTCGATGCCCTCGGGCACCAGCTTGTCGGCGTTCGGGTTGGTGGTCTCGTCGTTTTCCTGGAAGTAGCGGTCAGCCGAGCCGGCCTTCATCGCGCCAATCGAACCCATGCCGCGGTAGCCCTTGTAGCTGCGGCCCTGGAACAGGAACACCTCGCCGGGCGACTCTTCGGTGCCGGCGAACATGCCGCCCATCATCACCGTGCTGGCGCCCGCGGCCACGGCCTTGGCGATGTCGCCC
>CAYPDO010000747.1:0-2537 GCA_964409495.1 uncultured Bordetella sp. | reverse complement strand
GACGGCGTGCTGATCGCCCGCCATGAGCCCATCCTCGACGGCACCACCGACGTGGCCGCCAAGTTCGGTGCCGGGCGCATGAGCACGCGCATGCTGGATGGCGTGAGCACCACGGCCTACTTCGCCGACACCTTCACGCTGGCCGAGATCAAGACGCTGAACGCGGTGCAGACCCGCGGCCGCACGGTCGACTACACCAAGAACATCACCCCCTACGACAGCGACACCAGCATTCCCACGCTGGACGAGGTGATCGCGCTGGCCAAGGCCCAGAGCACCGCCACCGGCCGCACCATCGGCATCTATCCCGAGCTCAAGCACAGCACCTACATGGCGCAGCAGGCGGTGGCCAACGGCTACTCGGCCACCTACTTCGAGGACAAGCTGGTCAGCACGCTGCACGCGGCCTATGGCAACACGGCCAACGCGCCGGTGTTCATCCAGAGCTTCGAGGTCAACAACCTGCAGTACCTGAACACCAAGACCGACATCAAGCTGGTGCAGCTGGTGGATGCCGACGATGTGCGCGCCGATGGCTCGATGTCGCTGGTGGCGCCCTACGACAAGCCCTACGACCAGGCCGCCCGTGGCCGCACGCTGAGCTTCGCCGACCTGGTCAGCGACGTGGGCCTGCGCATGGTGGCCACCTATGCCGACGGCATCGGCCCCTGGAAGCCGTACCTGGTGAAGACCGTGGACGACGGCGTCGACCGCACCGGCGACGGCACGGTGAACATCAACGACCGCCTGGTGGTCGGCTCCACCGGTGTGATCGAGGCTGCGCATGCCGCCGGCCTGCTGGTGCACACCTGGACCTTCCGCAACGACGCCAGCGGCTACGGCTTTGCCGACCCGCAGGCCGAGATGGCCTACTACATGAAGCTGGGCGTGGACGGCGTGTTCACCGACTTCGCCGACACCGGCGTGGCCGCGCTGGCCGCCGCCGCGGTGCCCGAGCCCGGCACCTACGCGCTGATGCTCGGCGGCCTGCTGGCCGTGGGCGCCGCCGCGCGCCGCCGCCGCGGCTAAAGCGCGACGGCACGCGGCGCATCGCGCACGCCTGCGGCCGGACACGGGCCGGGGCCGGGGCCAGGGCCCCGGTGCCGTCACCGGCGCGCCGCGGGCGGGCGGTAGGATGCCCGGCCCATGCCGACCGATCCGTCCGCTCCCCTGCCGCCCGCCGCGCTGTCGCTGGCCGGCGTGCGCTTTCGCTGGCCCGGCGCGCGTGACGACACGCTGGCCATCGACGCCTTCACGCTGGCCGCCGGCGAGCGCGTGTTCCTGCGCGGGCCCAGCGTCTGCGACTAGAGCACGCTGCTGGGCCTGGCCGCCGGCGTGCTGCTGGCCGATGCCGGCCAGGTGCAGCTGCTGGGCCAGGACTGGCGCGGCCTGGGCGCTGCTGCGCGCGACCGCCGCCGCGCCGCGCACCTGGGCGTGATCTTCCAGCAGTTCAACCTGCTGCCCTACCTGTCGGTGCTGGACAACGTGCGCCTGCCGCTGCGCTTCTCGCCCGAGCGCGCACGCCGTGCCGCGGCCGGCGCCGCCGAGCGTCTGCTGCTGCGCAGCGGCCTGGGCGAGGCGCTGTGGCAGCGGCCGGCCGGGCAGCTGTCGGTGGGCCAGCAGCAGCGCGTGGCCGCGGCGCGTGCGCTGATCGGCGCGCCCGAGGTGGTGATCGCCGACGAACCCACCTCGGCGCTGGATGAAGACCGCCGCGAGGCCTTCATGGCCCTGCTGCTCGACAGCTGTGCCGAGGCCGGCGCGGCGCTGCTGTTCGTCAGCCACGATGCCCGGCTGGCGGCACGCTTCCACCGCAGCGTGGACCTGCCCGCGCTGAACCATGCCGCGCCGGCAGACCTGGACGCCGCCGCATGACGCCGCTGCTGTCGCTGGCCGCGCGCAGCGCCTGGAACCGCCGCTTCTCGCTGGTTCTGGTGGTGCTGGCCATCGCACTGTCCACGCTGCTGCTGCTGGGCATCGAGCGCCTGCGCGCCGATGTGCGGGCCAATTTCGCGCAGGCCGTCTCGGGCACCGACCTGATCGTCGGCGCGCGCACCGGGCCGGTGCAACTGCTGCTGTATGCCGTGTTCCGCATCGGCAATCCGTCGGCCGGCATCGAGCTGGCCAGTGCCCAGGCCATCGCCCGGCACCGCGCCGTGGCCTGGATGGTGCCGCTGGCGCTGGGCGACAGCCACCGCGGCTTTCCGGTGCTGGGCACCACGGCGGCCTACTTCACGCACTTCCGCCACGGCGCCCGGCAGGCGCTGGTGCTGGCCCAGGGGCGCGCCTTCGGTGGCGCGCCGATCCATGAGGCCGTGCTGGGCGCCGAGGTGGCGCGCCGCCTGGGCTACGGCCTGGGCCAGCGCATCGTGCTGGCGCATGGCGATGGCGCGATGGCCCACAACGACCATGCCGACCAGCCCTTCACCGTGGTGGGCGTGCTGGCACCCACCGGCACGCCGGTGGACCGCACGGTGCACATCCCGCTGCAGGCCATCGAGGCCCTGCATCGTGACTGGGCCAGCGGTGCGCACCTGCCC
>CAYPDO010000746.1:0-2541 GCA_964409495.1 uncultured Bordetella sp. | reverse complement strand
AACCTTGGGATAACTCGCTTCACGGCTCTTGACTCGGAAGACGGTTACTCAGTCGAGCCACCAGCCGGCCGCGCGCAGATCCTGCTCGGCCTGCGCGGCATCGGTGAACAGCAGCGCCTGCCAGCCGGCCTGCCGCGCGGCCTGCACATTGGGCGCATGGTCGTCCAGGAACAGCAGGCTGTCGGCCGGCACGCCGAAGCGCGCCTGCGCCAGCGCAAAGATCTCGGGCTCGGGCTTGTTGTAGCCCACGCGAGCCGAGAACACGCCGGCCTCGAAGCCGCGCACGAAGGCGTGCGTGGCCTCCAGATGGTCGGCATAGGGCGCCGGCATGTTCGAGAGGTAGAAGGTGCGGCGGCCGGCGTCCCGCACGCGCTGCAGCAGGGCCACCGAATCGGCCAGCGGCTGCAGTTCAGCGGGCACGGCCTCGATCACGGCCTTGGCCTCGTCGACCCGCAGGCCGGTGCGCGTGGCGATGCGCTGCGCCAGCGCATGCGGGCTGACCGTGCCGCGGTCGAACTCGGCCCAGTCGCCCCCATAGCCCTGGAAGATCTGGCTCACCCAGTGGCGGGCGCTGGCTTCGTCGCTGGCACGCTCGGGCAGCACCTCGCGCAGCAGCATCTCGGGCCGCCAGCGGAACAGCACGCGGCCGAAGTCGAACACGAAATTCATGTCAGCCCCTCGTCCGACGGATAGGTCGGCCGATCCCCCGAGGGCATCGCGGGCCGGCTTGGGAGCGGCCCGGCGCCCGGTCCGCGCACCGCGCGCGCCATCACCGCAGCCGCGCCAGCAGGCCGGCGGTGGAGGCATCCAGCCCGCTGGCATCGCCCGAGGCCAGGCGCGGCAGCAGGTCGTTGCACAAGGCCTTGCCCAGTTCCACGCCCCATTGGTCGAAGCTGTTGATGCCCCACACGGCGCCGCTGGTGAACACGCGGTGCTCATACAGCGCCACCAGCGCGCCCAGCGCATGCGGCGTGAGCTGGTCGATCAGCAAGGTGGTGCTGGGCCGGTTGCCGGGAAAGCTGCGGTGCCGTGCCACGGTCAGCTTGCCCAGGGTGGCCGAGGCGGTGGGCGCCTTCTCCTGCAGCGCCGCCTCGGTGCTCTTGCCCAGCATCAGCGCCGCGCTTTGCGCCAGGCCGTTGGCCAGCAGCTTGGCGTGCAGGTCGGCATGGCCGTGGGTGGGCGTCTTGACCAGGATGAACTCCACCGGCACGGCCTCGGTGCCCTGGTGCAGCTGCTGGAAGTAGGCATGCTGGCCATTGGTGCCGGGCTCGCCCCACACCACCGGGCTGGTGGCATAGGGCAGAGGCTGGCCGTCCAGGTCCACGCACTTGCCATTGCTTTCCATCTCCAGCTGCTGCAGGTAGGCCGGCAGGCGCGCCAGGCCCTGGTGGTAGGGCGCCACCGAGCGGCTGCCGTAGCCGTGGAAGTTGCGGTACCACACGTCCAGCAGGCCCAGCTGCACCGGCAGGTTGGTCTCCAGCGGCGCGGTGGCGAAGTGGCGGTCCATCGCATGCGCGCCGGCCAGCAGGGCGCGGAAGTGCTCGGCGCCGATGGCGATGGCCAGCGGCAGGCCGATGGCGCTCCACAGCGAGTAGCGCCCGCCCACCCAGTCCCAGAAGCCGAAGGTGGTGCGGATGCCGAAGGCCGCTGCCGCCTGCAGGTTGGTGGTGGTGCCGACGAAATGGCGCGCGATCGCCGCTTCGCTGCCGCCCTGGGCCAGGAACCACTGCCGCGCCACCTGGGCGTTGGCCATGGTCTCCTGCGTGGTGAAGGTCTTGCTGGCGATGATGAACAGCGTCTCGTCGGGCTTGAGCGGCTGCAGCACCGGCGTGATGTCGTGGCCGTCCACGTTGCTGACGAAGTGCAGCGTGAGGCCCGGCAGGGCAAAGGGCTGCAGCGCGCGCGTGGCCATCGCCGGGCCCAGATCCGAGCCGCCGATGCCGATGTTCACGACATGGCGGATGCCGCTGCTGGCGGTGTCGCGCACGCTCTCGGCATAGGCCAGCATGCGGTCCTGTACCTCGTGCACCTCGGCGCTGTAAAGGCCCTCGCCGCGCGGCGCGCGCAGCGCGGTGTGCAGCACGGCCCGGCCCTCGGTGGTGTTCACCGGCTCGCCGGCCAGCAGGGCATCGCGCCGCGCCTCCAGGCCCACCTCGCGCGCCAGCTCGGTGAGCAGCCGGCGCGTCACCAGATCCCAGCGGTTCTTGCTGAGATCTGCAAACACCTCGGGCGCCTGCAGCGCGAAGGACTCGAAGCGCTGCGCGTCGCGGGCAAAGGCGTCACGCAGGTCCAGGCCGCGGCCGTGGGCCTGGTAGTGGCCTTGCAGGGCCGTCCACGCGACGGTCTCATCGCAGCGCTTGAAGTCCATGGTCAGAGCTCCTGGATCATCTTGTCGAGCTTGCCGGCATCCACCGCGAAGGCGCGGATGCCTTCGGCCAGCTTCTCGGTGGCCATGGCGTCCTCGTTGAGCGCCCAGCGGAAGGCCTTCTCGTCAAAGTGCACCTCGGGCAGATCCATGGCCAGGGCGGCCGCGGCGTCGAG
>CAYPDO010000745.1:0-2546 GCA_964409495.1 uncultured Bordetella sp. | reverse complement strand
TGTTCACCGACTCCATGCTGGATGCCTACATCGAGTTGAAAATGGGCGAAGTCACGCGCTTCCGCATGGCTCCCCATCCGGTCGAGTACGACATGTACTACTCCCTGTAAAGGGGCGACCGCAGGCTGTGATTCGTTACAGCTTGTCGCAAAAAAGGGACGGCTTCGGCCGTCCTTTTTGTTTTCCGTGAATTTTCGGGGTTTGATTTTTCATGGGAATAGCCGATACTCTCAGACCGCCCCTGCATTTTTGATGTGCGGAGAACCCTATGAAGAAGCCTTTATTGATGCCGTTGACAGCTACGCTTTTCGTAGCAGGGCTGGCTGTGGCCGGTCCGGCCCAGGCCCAGGGCCGTATCTACCGTTGCGGCAATGAGTACACCAACACCGTCCAGCCCGGTCAGAAGGGCTGCAAGCTGCTTGAAGGCGGCAACGTCACCGTGGTGCAGCGTCCGCGTACGACGGAGACGGTCCGCATGGCCTCGGCTGGTCAGGAAGGCACCCGCGTCGATGGCGTGCTGCAGCGCCAGCGTGACGGGGATGCCCGCCAGATCCTGGAGGCCGAATTGCGCAAGGCCGAGGCTCGTCAGGCCGAACTGCTCCAGGAGTACAACAACGGTGAGCCCGAAAAAGCAGGCCCCGAGTTTCGTAACCACCAGAAATACCTGGATCGGGTGAGCGAACTCAAGGCCAGCATCGAACGCAATGAAAGCGACCAGGCCGGCCTGCGCCGCGAACTCGATCGCCTTCCTGAGTCAAAATAGGCGGCTTGAAACCGACCGCCATCTCCCCCGTCAACCGCTTCCAGCCCTTTGACCTCCTGGCTACGCTCGTCGCCGTCGTGCACGGCGACGGTGCGGTGGTTTATGCCAATGCAGCCCTGGAGGATGCCCTGGGCATGTCCCGGCGCAGCATCGAGGGTTCCGCCCTCGCCGATTACTACACCGAGCCCCAGGTCCTGGCCGCTGCCCTTGGGGGGCTGCGCGACAACGAGTTTGCGGCCTTGCGTTACGACGCCTGGGTCAAGCGTCCCGGGCGCGACCCCTTGCCGGTGCACGTGATCCTGACGCAGACCGACCAGCCGGGTGACATCCTGATCGAGATGCTGCCGCTGGAGCAGCAGGCCCGACAGGAGCGCGAGGAACGCCTGATCGACCAGGCCCAGGCCAACAAGGAGCTGATCCGCAACCTGGCGCACGAGATCAAGAACCCGCTGGGCGGCATCCGTGGCGCGGCCCAGCTGCTGGCCATGGACATCGAGAGCAAGGAGCTCACCGAGTACACCCAGGTCATCATCCACGAGGCCGACCGCCTGCAGGCCCTGGTCGACCGGCTGCTGGCGCCGCACCGCCGGCCGCATGTGGTCAGCGACGTCAACATCCACGAGGTGTGCGAGCGCGTGCGCTCGCTGATCCTGGCCGAGTTTCCGCGCGGCCTGGCCGTGCAGCGCGACTACGACACCTCGATCCCCGAGTTCCGCGGCGACCGCGAGCAGCTGATCCAGGCCGTGCTGAACATCGCCCACAACGCGGCCCAGGCGCTGGCCGAGCGCATGGCTGCCGGCAGCGCGCAGATCGTGTTGCGCACGCGCGTGTCGCGCCAGGCCACCATCGGCAAGCAGCGCTTCCGATTGGCACTGGAATTGCATATCGAGGACAACGGACCGGGCGTGCCCGAGGACATCCGCGATCGCATCTTCTTCCCATTGGTATCGGGACGTGATGGCGGATCCGGCCTCGGCTTGACGCTGGCGCAAACCTTCGTGCAGCAGCACCAGGGCATGATCGAATGCGACAGCGAGCCTGGCCGGACCGTGTTCCGAATCGTGATTCCGCTGCCCTGATCGGGCCGGGGTCCGGCAACCAGGCCGCCGCCGAATGAAACCCATCTGGATCGTAGACGACGACCAATCCATCCGCTTCGTGCTCGAGAAGGCACTGGCCCGCGAGCAGTTCGCCACGCGCAGCTTCTCGAACCCGCGCGACGTGCTCGCCGCGCTCGACGACGACGAGCCGCAGGTGCTGGTCAGCGACATCCGCATGCCCGGAGGCTCGGGCATCGACCTGCTGAGCAAGGTCAAGCAGCGCCTGCCCGGCCTGCCGGTGATCATCATGACCGCCTACTCCGACCTGGACAGCGCGGTCAGCGCCTTCCAGGGCGGGGCCTTCGAGTACCTGCCCAAACCGTTCGATCTGCCCAAGGCGGTGGAGCTGATCCGCCGCGCGGTGGACGAGAGCCTGCGCGAGCAGGTGCGCGACACCGCCCAGGCGCAGATGCCCGAGATGCTGGGCCAGGCGCCGGCGATGCAGGACGTGTTCCGCGCCATCGGCCGCCTGAGCCAGAGCAATGTCACGGTGCTGATCACCGGCGAGTCGGGCTCGGGCAAGGAACTGGTGGCGCGTGCGCTGCACAAGCACAGCCCGCGTGCGGCGGGGCCTTTCATCGCCATCAACACCGCGGCGATCCCGAAGGACCTGCTGGAAAGCGAGCTGTTCGGCCACGAGCGCGGCGCCTTCACCGGTGCGCAGACCACGCGTCGCGGCCGCT
>CAYPDO010000744.1:0-2547 GCA_964409495.1 uncultured Bordetella sp. | reverse complement strand
ATCGACGAGCCCACCGCGCCCTTCGGCCTGCTGGACGTGCAGGGCGACGGCCGTGGTGTCGAGGAGTACCGCTGCCGTCTGCCGCAAGCGCTGGCGCTGGCGCTGCGGCAGCAGGCCCGGCGTGCCGGGGGTCAGCGCGGCCAGCCTGATGCACCTGGCCTGGGCCCTGGTGGTGGCACGCGCCTCGGGCCGCCGCGAGGTGGTGTTCGGCACGGTGCTGTTCGGCCGCATGCAGGGCGGCGAGCAGATCGACCGCATGCTGGGCATGCTGATCAACACCCTGCCGGTGCGTGTCGGTGTCGATGAGCTCGGCGTGGCCGCGGCGCTGCGCCGCACCCACCAGCTGTTGACCGATCTGCTGCGCCACGAGCATGCCTCGCTGGCCCTGGCCCAGCGCTGCAGCGGCGTGCAGGCGCCCAGCCCGCTGTTCAGCGCGCTGCTGAACTTCCGCTACACCTCGCCGGAGACCTTCGAGGCGCCGCGTGGCGAGCGCCTGTTCGGCGACATCGTCGATCTGGACGGCCTGGAGCGCACCAACTATCCGCTCACCTTCGCCATCGACGATCTGGGCGAGGACTTCATGCTCACCGCCCAGGTGAGCACGCCGGTGTCGCCACAGCGTGTGTGCGCGTTCATGCAGCGCGCCATCGCGGTGCTGGTGCAGGCGCTGGCCGACCACCCCGAGCAGCCGCTGCACACGCTGGACGTGCTGCCGCAGGACGAGCGTGCGCTGCTGCTGCAGCACGCCGGCCAGGCCAGTGCGCCGCCGCAGGCGCCGGCCCGCAGCCTGTGCGTGCACCAGCGCTTCGAGGCCGTGGCCGCCCGCCAGCCCCTGGCGCCGGCGCTGCGCCATGGCGATGTGCTGCTGAGCTATGGCGAGCTCAATGCCCGTGCCAACCACCTGGCCCGGCAGCTGGCCCGCCTGGGCGTGGGCCCCGACACCCGCGTGGCCGTGGTGCTGCCGCGTGGCGTGCCGCTGGTGGTGGCGCTGCTCGCGGTGCACAAGGCCGGTGGCGCGTATGTGCCGCTGGATCCGTCGTACCCCGAAGAGCGCTTGCGCTACATGCTGGGCAGCTGCGCGCCCCGGGTCGTGCTGGCCGCGGGCGACAGCCTGGCGCTGGCCCGGCGCGTGGCCGCCGATGCCGCAGCCATGGGCGATGACGGCATGGCCGTGCTGGACCTGCAGGCCGATCTGCCCGCGCTGGCCGACGGCAGCGACAACCTGCCCACCCATGCCGATGCGGCCCAGCATCTGGCCTACCTGATCTACACCTCGGGTTCCACCGGCCTGCCCAAGCCGGCGCAGGTGCGGCATGGCGGCCTGGCCAACCTGCTCGACTGGTATGTCGAGGACTGCGGCCTGCAGCCCGACGAGCATGTGCTGCTGCTCAGCTCGCACAGCTTCGACCTCACGCAGAAGAACATCTTCGGCCCGCTGGTGGTGGGCGGCTGCCTGCACCTGGGCGCCGAGCCCTTCGAGCCGCGGCGCATCCTGGACCAGATCCGCGACGAAGGCATCACCTGGCTGAACATGGCGCCCAGCGCCTTTGGCGCGCTGATCGACTGCGAGGCCCGCGCCCTGCAGCCGCTGCGCTGCGTGGTGCTGGGCGGTGAACCGATCCACGCCGCAACGCTGGCGCAGATCCCCGAGCCGCGGCCGCGCTTTGTCAACAGCTACGGCCCCACCGAGTGCAGCGACGTGGTGGCCTGGCAGGCGCTGGACGCCCGGCTGGAGAGCTATGCGCATGGCGTGCCGCTGGGCCGGCCGATCCGCGACGCGCGCCTGTACCTGCTGGACGACCGGCACCTGCTGGTGCCGGCCGGCGCGGTGGGCGAGATCTTCATCGGCGGGGTGTGCGTGGGCGCGGGCTATCTGAACCAGCCCGCGATGACCGCCGAGCGCTTTGTGGCCGATCCGTTCAGCGGCCAGCCGGCTGCGCGCATGTACAAGACCGGCGACCTGGGCCGCTGGCTGGCCGACGGCACGCTGGAGTACCTGGGGCGCAACGACCACCAGGTGAAGATTCGCGGCTTCCGCGTCGAGCTGGGCGAAATCGAGGCGCAGCTGGAGCGCTGCCCCGGCGTGGCCGAGGCCGTGGTGGTGGCGCGCGAGCTGTCCGGCCACCAGGGCCGTCAGCTGGTGGCCTACGTCCAGGCACTCGAGCAGCAGGCGGTGGACGTGCAGGCGCTGCGCGCACATGCCAGCGCCCAGCTGCCGGCCTACATGGTGCCGGCAGCCTTTGTGACGCTGGCCCACTTCCCGCTCACGCCCAACGGCAAGCTCGACCGCGCGGCGCTGCCCGCGCCCGACAGCGAGGCCTTCGCCCAGCGTGGCTACCAGGCCCCGCAGGGCGACACCGAGCAGACCCTGGCCACGCTGTGGGCCGAACTGCTGGGCGTGCCGCAGGTGGGCCGGCATGACAACTTCTTCGAGTTGGGCGGCCATTCACTGCTGGCCGTGAGCCTGATCGAGCGCATGCGCCAGGCAGGTTTGCAGGCCGACGTGCGCGCGCTGTTTGCCGCGGGCAGCCTGGCCGAGCTGGCGCA
>CAYPDO010000743.1:0-2549 GCA_964409495.1 uncultured Bordetella sp. | reverse complement strand
CGCCTCCGCCTCCGCCTCCGCCTCCGCCTCCGCCTCCGCCTCCGCCTCCGCCACCACCGCCGCCACCACCACCACCACCACCAACACCACCACCACCACCACCACCGCCACCGCCACCGCCAGCGCCACCACCCGCGCCGGCAGCGGTGCTGCCGCTGCTGCTGGTGGACGATTCGGCCGTGGTGCGTGCCAAGCTGCGCAAGCTGCTCGAGGGTGCCGGGCATGCGGTGGTGCTGGCGCGTGATGGCGTCGAGGCGCTCGATCTGCTGGGCCAGCAACGTTTCGCGCTGTTGATCACCGATCTGGAGATGCCCAACATGAATGGCGCCGAGCTGATCGCCGCCGCGCATGCGCGGCCCGACCTGGCCGGTCTGCCGATGCTGGCGATCACCGGGCACGACGAGATGCAGTCGCACCTGCAGTCCTACGCGCGGCTGCACGGCGTGCTTCGCAAGCCCTGGGACGACGCCGCGCTGCTGCAACGCGTGCAATCGCTGCTGCCGCGGTAACGGGCGCGGCGGCGGCGTCTGGCAGGCCGTCCGGCGTCTGGCCCGGGCTTGGGGCCGGCGGCGGGCGCACACCATCGGCGCCGGTCTGGCCGGCTTTCGGTGGGCTTTTCGGGCTTTAGGCAGGGGCCCTGGCTGCCTAGACTGCTTTCCAGCGTCAAGTCAAGCCAAGGCCAAGATCCCGACCCCGGTTGAGCACCCGACCCACCGCCCGCTCCGGCCAGAGCGCGCGCCAGGCGTCGAGAGGCGACCGCCAGGGCCCGGACGGCCACGGTCTTGCACCACGCTGAAGACACCGACCCCCGAGAACCGAGCCCCTTCTCCCCTGGAGCCCACCATGCACGTCAGCTCGATCGTCTGCCTTGACGACCTCGTCCGCGAGGACACCTGGCCCGCCAGCGAGTTCGTGCTCGACCTGGTGCGCCTGCCGATCTTCCACGCCAGCGGCCTGCGCGTTGGCAAGACGCCGCACCGCCCCGAAGGCCACGGCATGAAGCCCGGCTTTTCGCTGACCCAGTTCCGCACCCTGTGCCAGACCGATGGCCAGATGCCCACCTGGCATGCGCTGCACCATGCCGTGCCGGCCGCCGCCGCCGACTACCTGCTGCGCCACCTGCCCCAAGACGCCCTGGTGCTGGGCCACGAGATGGCGCCCTGGCTGATCCACCTGCTGGAGGCGGCCGACATCGCCTGGATCGACCTGCGCATCTCGCCGCTGCGCTTTGGCAGCGACCTGATCATGGGCCTGCGCACCAACCGCGCCGAGATCCATGCCGCGATCGCCCCGCTGGCCATGGGCACGGCCGAGCTGGTGGCCGATGCCGCGCAGATGGCCGCCCGCACCCGCCTGCGCCGCCGCGGCGAAGCACAGCTGCGCCTGCCGGCCGACCCGATGGTGTACGTGGGCCAGCCCGAATGTGAAACCAGTCTGGTCGACGCCGACGGCCGCATCGTGCGCGCCAGCGACCATGCCGACACCCTGACCCGCCTGGCCCGCACCGGCCCGCTGCTGTACCTGCCCGACCCGCGTGCCGGCGACTTCGCCCGCATCGAGCGCGAGATGCTCGAACGCCTGACCGGCCAGCGTGTGCCGCTGTGCGAGATGGACGCCTACGAGCTGCTGGCCTGCGACGACGAGCTGACCCTGGTCGGGCTGTCGTCCACCGTGCTGCAGGAGGCGCAATGGTTTGCGCGCCGCGCCTATGCGCTGCATGGCAGTTTCGCGGTGCCCAGCTTCGAGCCCATGCCCACACCCGACGGTTACCTGCAGATCGCCTCGCATGTGCTGCTGGGCGAGGCCTTGTGGAGCGCGGCGCTGCAGCAGCCGCTGCGCGCCGAGCCGATCACCCTGGCGCCACGCGCCAACCTGCTGCGCGAGCTGCGCAACGACTGGGCCGGCTATGCCGAGGCCACGCTGCGCGGCAGCAGCCTGGTGCGCGAGGCCTTTGCCCAGGCCGGCGGCCTGCGCCAGGCCGATGCGCTGCGCCGCACCGAGAACGAGCTGGCCCACACCAAGGACGAGGTGCGCCAGCTGCGCGCCGAGCTGGACCAGCTGCGACGCGTGCTCGACGAGACCGCGCGCATTGCCGCCAATGCCGCGGCCATGGCACGCCCGGCACCGCCCCCGCGTGCCCGGCACGCCGGGGCGGCGCGCAAGGCCGCGGCCTGAGCGCCACGCGCGGCGTGCGACGGCCGCTGCCGGCCGTCTGACGCCGCTGTTGCAGGCACCGCGTGCGCCGCCGCGCCGCGACGTGCCGTCGTGACTGCCCACGCGCGCGGCGGCGATGCGTGCGTGCCCTGCTGACCTGCCTTCTCTGCAGCTGCCCTGGCCTTGTGTGGTCAGCGGCGGCTGTTGGCGCTTGTGGCGCGGTGGCACGCGGTGGCATGGCCATTGCCATTGCCACTGCCATTGCCATTGCGCTGCGCTGCGCTGCATTGCGATGCGTTGCCGAGCGCTGTCCTGACTGGCTGATGTCTCCCATTTCTCCTGGCAGCGCGCCGGGATTTCGCCCCGGCGGGCGACCCACTTTCTTTTCGCGAAAA
>CAYPDO010000742.1:1549-2550 GCA_964409495.1 uncultured Bordetella sp. | reverse complement strand
GACGACGATGATCACGCCGTACACCTCGAGCGAGGTGATGGCCATCAGGAACAGCAGGCCGGCGTTGACATTGGCCAGCGCCACCTCGGGGCCGAAGGGCACCACCGCCCAGGCCGCCAGCGCCGGCATGATGGTCATGATTGGGCCCAGGAAGAACAGGCCCTTGTTGGCGGCCGTGGGGCGGATGATCTCCTTGAAGATCAGCTTCACCGCATCGGCGATCGGGGTCAGCAGGCCGAACGGGCCCACGCGGTTCGGGCCCGGGCGCAGCTGGCTGAAGCCGATGCCCTTGCGTTCCCACAGCGTGAGGTAGGCCACGCAGCCCAGCAGCGGCAGCAGCACCGCCACGATCTTGATCAGGCTCCACACCACGAGCCACGGCGTGGCGCCGATCAGCGAGGCACCGGCCTGGTTGAGTTGGTCGAACATGGTCAGGCTTTCTCCACCGTGATGGCGCCGAACATCGCGCCCAGGGTGGCGGTATCGGCATGCCCGGCCGGCACGCGCACCGCGTTGGCCGCCAGCGTGGCATCACAACGGGCCGGCAACACGGCGCTGGCCGCACCCTGCATCACCTTGACCCTGGCGCCCTCGCCAAGCCCCAACTGGGCCCACAGCGCCGGGGGCAGGCCCACCACCGGTGCGCGCGCATCGGCCGTGCGCTGCAGCGACGGTGCGCGGCGCACCAACGCATCGGCGGCGTAGATCGGCACATCGGCCACACGCTGCAGACCGTCAGCCGGCGCGCCGGGCGGCGTGATGGCCGTGCTGCTGTTGTTCAGCCGCTGGGCCAGCGTGCCCGCATCGCCCAGGGCCTCGGCGCGCACCTCTTCCACCGTCTCCTGGTTGAAGCCCTCCAGGCCCAGCAGGTTGCCCAGCACACGCAGCACCTTCCAGGCGGGACGGGCATCGCCCAGCGGCTTGGTCACGCCGTGGAAGGCCTGCAGGCAGCCTTCGGCATTGACAAAGGCGCCACCGGTTTCGGTGAACGGGGCGATCGG
>CAYPDO010000742.1:0-1539 GCA_964409495.1 uncultured Bordetella sp. | reverse complement strand
AGCAGCACGTCGGCGTTGTCGACCGCGGCGTCCTTGAACGAGGTCAGCGCCACCACCAGGCCGGCACCGGCCATCGCGGCCTGGGCCGCCGCGGCGTCAGCGGCGTCAAGCGACGGCTCCACGTCCAGCAGCAGGAGCGCCTTCATCGGCTGGCTGAGCATCTGGCCGGCGTTCAGGCCGCCGGCACCTGGCACGGCCCTGACCAGTTGCGCCCCCACGGTGTTGGCATCGGCCGTGAGGTAACCCACGCTCGCGCCGGTGTGGGCGCCGATCCAGTTCGCCAGGGCCAGCAGTTGCGCGGCCTGGGGATGCTGCGCGGCCGCGTTGCCCAGCAGCACGGCCTTGCGCTCGCCATTCAGCAGCGCCTGGGCCACGGCCTCGGCACCGGCGTTCGCCAGCGCCGGTGCCGGCGCTTGCACGCCCTTGGCGCTGGCCACATATGCGGCCACGTCGGCCAGGGCCTGGGCCCAGCCGCCGGGTGCGGCGGTGAGCGTGCCGGCCAACGGCATGGCCCAGTCGTCGTGCGCGGCGTTCAGGCTGAACACCGCGGCGCCCTTGCGCGCGGCCTGGCGGATGCGCTGCGCAAACAGCGGATGGTCCTTGCGCAGGAACGAGCCCACCACGAAGGCGGCGTTCAGGACCGACAGCGAGGCGACCGAGGTGCCCAGCCAGCGTGCCTGGCCGGCCGGCGCCATGTTGGTGAAGTCGGCATGGCGAGTGCGCGTGTCCACGCTTTCGCTGCCGAAGCCGCGCATCAGCTTGGCCAGCAGATGCAGTTCTTCCACCGTGCGGTGCGCCGAGCCCAGGGCGCCGATGCCGGCCACGCCATGCTCGGCCTTCACCCGCTTCAGGCCGTCGGCCACATAGTTCAGCGCGGTCGTCCAGTCCACCGTCTGCCACTGACCGCCCTGCTTGATCAACGGCTGAGTCAGGCGCTGCTCGCTGTTCAGCGCTTCATAGCTGAAGCGGTCGCGGTCGGCGATCCAGCATTCGTTGACGGCCTCGTTCTCGAGCGGCACCACGCGCAGCACCTTGCCGTTCTTCACCTGCACGATCAGGTTGGCACCGGTGCTGTCATGCGGGCTCACGCTCTTGCGGCGCGACAGCTCCCAGGTGCGGGCGCTGTAGCGGAAGGGCTTGCTGGTGAGCGCGCCGACCGGGCAGATGTCGATCATGTTGCCCGACAGCTCGCTGTCGACCGTGCCGCCGGTCATCGTGGTGATCTCGGAGTGCTCGCCCCGGTGCACCATGCCCAGCTCCATCACACCGGCAATCTCTTGCCCGAAGCGCACGCAGCGGGTGCAGTGGATGCAGCGGCTCATCTCTTCCATCGAGATCAGCGGCCCCACGTTCTTGTGGAACACCACGCGCTTTTCTTCGTCGTAGCGCGACGCGCTCTTGCCGTAGCCCACGGCCAGATCCTGCAGCTGGCACTCGCCGCCCTGGTCGCAGATCGGGCAATCCAGCGGGTGGTTGATGAGCAGGAACTCCATGACGCCCTCGCGGGCTTTTTTCACCATCTCGGTGTCGGTCTTCACC
>CAYPDO010000741.1:0-2551 GCA_964409495.1 uncultured Bordetella sp. | reverse complement strand
GTTTTCTGCCCGCCTCGCGGCAGTGGCGCGCCACGGCGCTGATCGAGCCGATGCCCAGGCAATGGTCGCCGCCCAGCAGCATGGGCAGGCGGCCCAAGGCGAGCTCGGCGTGCACGGCATCGTGCACGGCGCGGTTCCAGGCCGCCACCTCGGCCAGGTGGCGGTAGCCGTTCACGGGCGGCTGCCAGGGGTTGTAGGGGCCGGTCAGGTTGCCGCGGTCGGCCACGTCCAGGCCATGGCCTTGCAGGATGGGCCCGATCTGCGCCACGCGCAGCGCCTCGGGGCCCATGCTGGCGCCGCGGCTGCCAGCGCCGATGTCGGTGGGGGCGCCGATCAGGCTGATCGGCAGATTGGGGGTGTTCATGGCCGCGATGGTAGTGGCGCAGTGCCGCCTGCCTATCATCGCGGCACGCTCTGGCCAGGGGCATGGGGAAGGAATGACACCGGACAGCCAGGGCGCGCCGAACGCCGCATCTGCCGAGCCTGCGGCACCACCCGGCGCGCCCACCGCGCCAAACGCGCCCAACGCGCCCAACGCGCCCAACGCGCCCACCGGGGCCGCGCCAGCCGCTGGCCCGCCGGCCTGGCGGCTGGCCCTGCTGGCCGTGGCGGCTGACCTGGCCTGGCGCGCACTGGTGCTGGCGCCCTGGGCGTTCTTCCTGCTGCTGGGCGCGCTGTGGTGGCAGCAGGCCTGGGCGGCCTGGCTGGCCGGTGGCGTGCTGCTGCTGCTGGGCTGGGCCCTGATGCCACTGCCGCCGGTGGCCGGCGAGCCGCTCAGCCGAGACCAGGCGCCGGGCCTGTTCGCGCGCCTGGACGAACTGCAGCGCCAGCTCGATTGCCGGCCGGTGGCGCAGGTGCTGCTGGACGAACGCTTCAATGCCGGCGTGGTGGATGGCGGCGCGCGGCGCTGGCCCGGCCGCGTGCGCCACAGCCTGGTGATCGGCCTGCCGCTGCTGGCGGTGCTGGATGAAGCCCAGGCCAGTGCGGTGCTGGCGCACGAGCTCGGCCACCTGTCGCGCCGCCATGGCCGCCTGGGCCAGTGGGTGTACCGCGCGCGGCTGGGCTGGCTGGCGCTGCAGGAATCCCCGCCGGCCGACGGCTCGGCCTTCGACCGCCTGGTGAGCTGGTTTGCGCGCGGCTTCGCGCCCTGGTTCTCGCGCCTGGCCTTCGCCCACGCGCGGCGCTGCGAACACGAGGCCGACGCCGACGCCGCGCGCCTGGTCTCGCCGGCCGACCTGGTGGCCGCGCTGGCCCTGCTGCGCGTGGCCGAGGGCCGCATGCAGGCCTGGCGGCGCGAGGCCTACCCGGCCCTGCTGAGCCGCCGCGCCGATGCCATGGCGGTGGCCTGGCATGTGCATCTGCCGGCCCTGCTGAGCCAGCCGCCCGATGCGCAGGAGCGTGCCGCCGCCTGGGGCCAGCGCCCCGGCGCCAACGACAGCCACCCCAGCCTGCCGCAGCGCGCCGCGGCGCTGGGCCTGCCCGCGCCCGCTGCCGTGCCGCTGCCGGCCCTGGCGCCGGGCTGCAGCGCCGGTGCCGCCTGGTTCAGCGACTGGCCGGGCGCGCTGGGTGCGTGCGCCCAGCGCACGATGGCCGCCGCGCGCTGGCGCACGCTGGCGCGCCACCTGTGGCTGGCCCAGTTGCGGACCTGGCTGGAGGCGCAGCACACACCGGCCGGCCTGCCCGCCAGCCTGGCCCATGCCGAGGCGCTGCAGCAGCTGGGCCAGGCCGGGTCGGCGCTGGCCATGCTGGAAGCCCTGGCCGCCACCGGCACCGTCGACCCGCTGCGCGACCATGCGCTGGCGCTGGCCTGGCTGGCGCAGCACGATGCACCGCCCGATCGCCTGGGCGCCGCGCTGGCGCTGCTCGAGGCGGTGGTGCGGGCCGATCCGTCACTGGCCTGGTCGGCGCGCCAGGCGGCCCTGGCCGAGGCCCGGGCCCAGGCCGACGCGGCGGCCATCCAGCGGCTCGAGCCCCTGCTGGCCCGAGCCGGCGAGCGCCGCAGCCAGGCCGCGCAGGCCGCCCACGCCTGCACCGAGGCGGCCGGCCTGGCGCCACCGCGGCTGCCGCCCCATGCGCTGCTGGCGCTCGATGCGCTGTGCGCGCAGCTGCCGGGCGTGCTGCAGGCCTGGTGCGGCCATGCCGAGGTGGCCAGCCGCGACGGCCGGTGTTTCGGCGCCCAGGTGGTGGTGGTGCAGGTGGACCCGCAGGCGCTGCAGAGCGCCGGTCTGCTCGACGACGACCTGAGCGAGGCCCTGGACGTGCTGCTGCGTGCGGCCAGCCCGCATCCGGGTGACCTGGTGCTGGCCCGCGTGAGCTACAGCACCGAGCGCGCGCTGCCCGAGGTGCTGTCGCGCAGCGCGGCGCGGCACTGGCAGCCCTGACCGCAGCAGGCCGGCCTCAGCTGCTGCCCGCGCCGTCTGGTGCGAAACCGTAGTGCGCGGCCAGGACGCCCCAGGCCTCCTCGGCGGTCTCGACGAAGTGGAACAGGCCCAGGTCGCCCGGGCTGATCATGCCGGTGTCCACCAGGTGCAGGAAGATCACCAGCTTCTCC
>CAYPDO010000740.1:0-2554 GCA_964409495.1 uncultured Bordetella sp. | reverse complement strand
AGCGCCCGGCCGCTCCGAAGCCGGCCGGCAACCCGCCCGGCGGGTGGCGCCGCGGCCCCGCGGCGCCGGGTGCCCCAGTTCAGGCGCTCAGGCTGCCGCCGCGCAGCAAGCCTTCGGGCCGTCCGCTGGCGCCATAGACCGAGGCATGGGCCATCGGCGGCGGCATCAGCACGTCGATGGCGCGGTCAAGCGCAGCCGTGGCGCGGGCCAGGGCCTCGCGCTGGCGCGCGACCTGGGCGCCGGCACGCGCCAGGCGCAGGCGCATCGGATCGGGCACGCCACCGTGGCGCGCCGCATGCATGAAGGCCTCGACCGCGCGTGCCAGGTCGCGGTGCAGTTCGGTGGCATGCAGCTCGATCGACGGCGCGTCGCGGTCGCGCAGCGCATCGGTGAGCGCGCCCAGCCGCTGCTCGACGGCTGTCACCAGCGTGTCGAGGTCGGTGCGCTGCCCTGTCTCGGCTTGCAGGGCGGCCAGTTCGGCGGGCGAATGCAGCATGCCTGTGGGCGATGGCCGTCAGGCCACCGCATCCGGTGAGGTGGCGTGTTCAGGACTTCAGGACTTGCCGACGCTGCCCAGCAGCTCGCGGGCATTGCTGATCAGCTTGTCGGCAATCGCGTCGGCGTTCACCTCGAACTTGCCGTCGCGGATGGCATCCGAGATGCGCTTGACCTTGTCGGCATCGAACACGCCTTCGTTGCCACCCGCCGCGAGCTGGCTGACCGTGGTCGACAGTTCGACCTTGGCACTGGGCTCGGCCGCGCCGGTGGTGCTGCCCGTGCCGCTGGCACGTCGCTCACTGACTGCGGGCGTGACGCCCTTGTTTTCAAGTTGACCGATCTTCATGGTGGACTCCATCTGGGAGGTACGAGCCGCCCGCCCTTGAGACATGTTCGGGGTATCGACCGGCTGCAAGCGGACTTTAGGGCTTTCAGTCCGAAAACCGGAATCACCCCGCAATTCGGGGGTTCCAGGGCACCGTCGGACGCGGCGTGCGGTAACCGGAGGTTTCTCACATGGGCACCTCGATGCGGCGAGCGGCCGTGGCCACGCCCGAGACGATGCGCCCGCCCTCGATGCGCGCACGCACGGTCTGGCCATCGTGCCCCGGGCCCAGCGCCTGGGCGTCGGCGGCAATCTGGAAGCCCGGGCCCATGGCCACCACGCGCACCGTGTCGCCGGCGGCAAACCACAGCCGCGGTTTCAGGTCGGCCTGGTGCAGGGCGTCGCCAGCGGCCAGGTGGCGCGCCAGCGTGCGGCCCACGGCCAGCGCCGGCTGGCCGATGGCCGGATCGGTGCTGGCGGCGATGTCGACCTCGGCTTCGGCCAGGTGCTGGCGCTGCAGCAGCGTGCCCGCCGGCAGCGCGGTGGCCGCCACCAGCGAGCGGGCGAACACCTTCACGGTGACCGGCAGGTAGACGTTCCAGCGCTTGGGGCCTTCGGTGCAGCGCAGGCCGATGCGGGTAGCACCCAGCGCGCGGCTGCCGGCCGGCAGGTAGGGCAGCACCTTGTGGCAAGGGGCGAGCTTCAGGCGTGCATCGAGCCGGCCCACGCTGACCTCCACACGCGGCCGCATGGCGGCGGCCGGCTGGCCGTCGAGTGCGGTCTGCGCGGCGTGGCGCATCCATTGCGCGATCTCGTCGCCGGCGGGCATGGCGGCGGCGCTGGCGGGCGTGCCCTCGGCGGCCATGGCGGCGCCGGCGCCCAGCGTCAGCACCAGGCTGCCCAGCGCCAGCAGCGGTTTGCGCCCGGCCCATGGCACGGCGCCGCGGTGCATGGCGCCAGACGGGCGCGGCGCTGCGGCGGGGCAGGGCATGGGCAGGATGTTCGTCACGCTGCGCATGGTGCCCGCGGGGCGGTGAGCCGGTGGGCGGAAATGTCGCCGGATCGTCCGGCTTATCGGGCTCATGTTCCGGCAGCGTGCTGCCCACAATGCCCTGGCATCGAGGACCCTGCCCGCAGTGCCGGCCATGGCCCCCCGACACCCACCGATGTCCAGGACACGCGAAGGACGCTCATGCAACGACTGACCCAGACGCTCGATTTCCAGGCCAACGCCCTGGTGCTGCGCGCCGAGCGTCAGCGCCTGATCGCCAGCAACATCGCCAATGCGGACACGCCGAACTACCAGGCCCGTGACCTGGACTTCGCACAGGCGCTGCGCGAGGCCAATGGTGGCGGCTCGGCCAGCGCCACGATGTCGGCCACGCATGCACGGCACTTCGAGCTGGTGCCCACCGCCGATGGCGAGCCGCCCAACCTGCTGTATGCGCGTTATGCCCAGGATGCGGTGGACCGCAACACCGTGGACCTGGACCGCGAGCGCGCCACCTTCGCCGACAACAGCGTGCGCTACGAGGCCACGCTGCGCTTCATCAACGGCAGCGTGCGCACCCTCAGCGACGCGATGAAGAGCCCCAACCAGGGCTGATGCCGGCCCCGCCACCCCGCGCTGAACCACCAGGAGCACTGCCATGAGCATGTTCAAGATCTTCGATGTGTCGGGCAGCGCCGTGAGCGCGCAGACCCAGCGCCTGAACACCGTGGCCAGCAACC
>CAYPDO010000739.1:0-2563 GCA_964409495.1 uncultured Bordetella sp. | reverse complement strand
ACCCGCAACCCCAGCGAGATGGGCCGGCTGCTCAAGGGGCTGCTCAAGCTCTGAGTGCATGCGTGGCGTCGGCGGCCAATCGCGGCACGCCGGCGTACGCCACCCCAGCCAAGAGGCCACCTTCACAGGTGGCCATTTCATTTGCGGCGCCCGTCAGGCACGGGCGGGCTATGTAGTTTCCGCAGCGCGGGCGCCATGCCCGGCCCCTACACTTCCGCCGCTTTCGCACCGAGAAAACGCCATGGACTTGCTGTTGCACGCCGACTTCTGGATCGCCGTCGGTCAGATCATCATGATCGACATCCTGCTCGGCGGTGACAACGCCGTCGTCATTGCGCTGGCCTGCCGCAAGCTGCCGCCGCAGCAGCGCACCCAGGGCATCCTCTGGGGCACGGTGGGTGCCATCGTGCTGCGTGTGGTCCTGATCTTCTTCGCGCTCACCCTGCTGCAGGTGCCCTACCTCAAGCTGGTGGGTGCGGCCCTGCTGGTGTGGATCGGCGTGAAGCTGCTGGCCCCCGGAGACGACGACGAGCACGGCAACATCGAGGGCTCCGAGAAGCTGTGGGCCGCCGTGCGCACGGTGATCGTGGCCGACTTGGTGATGAGCGTGGACAACGTCATCGCCATCGCCGGCGCTGCCGAGGGCGCGGGCGGTGACCACAAGATGCCGCTGGTGGTCTTTGGCCTGCTGGTCAGCATCCCGATCATCGTGTGGGGCAGCCAGTTCGTGATCAAGCTGATGGACCGCTTCCCGGTGGTCATCACCATCGGCGGCATGCTGCTGGGCTGGATCGCCGGCACCATGGCCGTGGGTGACCCCGCGCTGGCCAAGCTGGTGCCGCAGGCCGCCGTGGGCGAGGCCGTGGCCGTGGTGCGCTACAGCGCCGGTGTGGCCGGCGCGCTGCTGGTGCTGGCCGTGGGCATGCTGCTCAAGCGCCGCGCCGCAGCTACTGCGGGCTGAGGCCCGGCGCCGGCGGCCGGCGCGCCAGCACCGCGCCGCCGTCCGTCACCCGCGCGAGCGCCGGGTGCCCGGCGGCGGGCGCCTGTGCTAACGTGACCCGGAAATCCACCACCGGGCATCACGGGAGGCGTTGTGGCCTGGTTCTCGTTTCTCCGTCGCGATTCGGCTGCGCCCAACGCATCGGCATCGCCGCCGCTGCTGGCCGGCAGATACCGCATCGGCGCCCGGCTCGGCGGCGGTGCCGTGGGCGAGGTGTATGAGGCCGTCGACCTGCGCACCGGCGCCTCGGTGGCCATCAAGCGCATCCCGCTGGGCGCAGACATCCCGTCGGCCGAGCGCGCCGAATGGCTCTCGCGCCTGCACCGCGAGGCCGACATCTCGCGCCGGCTCGAGCACCCCGACATCCTCGCCGTGCATGAGGCCGGCCTCACCGCCCACGAGGCCTGGCTGGCGATGGAACGCGTGCACGGCAATGACCTGAGCCGCTACACCCAGCCGCAGCGCCTGCTGCCCGAGACCCTGGTGTTGCGCGTTGGCGCGCGGGTGGGGGCGGCGCTGGCGCATGCCCATGCCCGCGGCATCGTGCACCGCGACCTCAAGCCTTCCAACGTGGTGGTCGATCTGGGCACCGGGGTGCTCAAGCTGATCGACTTCGGCGTCGCCCGTGTCGACGACGCCACCCAGACCCGCACCGGCATGACGCTGGGCACCCCGGCCTACATGGCGCCTGAACAACTGGCCGGCGCGCCGGCCAGCGCAAGCACTGACACCTACGCGCTGGGTGTGATGCTCTTCGAGCTGCTGTGCGGGCGCCGGCCGCACCAGGCCGACACGCTGGGCGAACTGCTGCGCTCCACCCACCGCGAACCACCCGCCCGCCTGGGGGTGCTGCGACGCGATCTGCCCACCGCGGTGGTCAGCGCCATCGAGCGTCTTCTGGCACGCGAACCCGAGCAGCGCCCGGCGGATCTGGCCGAGTGGTCCGCCGAGCTGGCCGCGCTGGCGGCCGTGATGGCGCGCGTTCTCGCGCCGGATGTCGCGTTCCGACTGTAGGGGGCAGCCACGATGTACCACCGGTTCCGATGCAAAATCGCCGCCTCTTTCGGCCCTAGCGCCCAGCGCACAGCATGACCATCGAGTTCTTCCACGCCGTCGACACCGGCCGGGCGCGTACCAACAACGAGGATTCGGTGGCGGTCGACGAGGCCAATGCGCTGGCCGTGCTGGCCGATGGCATGGGCGGCTACAACGCCGGCGAGGTGGCCAGCGGCATGGCCACCAGCTTCATCTGCACCGAGCTGGGCCGCTGGCTGGCCCAGGCCGCCCAGCGCGCCAGCGATCTGGAAGTGCGGCGCGCGATGGACATCTGCGTCGACAACGCCAACCGCGCCATCTTCAACGCCGCGAATGCCAACCCGCAGTACGCCGGCATGGGCACCACGCTGGTGGTGGCGGTGTTCCGCGAAGGCCGCCTGCTGGTCGGCCATGTCGGTGACTCACGCGCCTACCGGCTGCGCGCCGGCCGGCTGCAGCAGATCACCCGCGACCACTCGCTGCTGCAGGAGCAGATCGACGCCGGCCTGATCACGCCCGAGCAGGCCG
>CAYPDO010000738.1:0-2564 GCA_964409495.1 uncultured Bordetella sp. | reverse complement strand
GTGATGCTGTCATGCAGCCGCACCGCCGGCACCCGCCCGGCCGCGCCGGCCGCCACAAAAAGCGGCAGCAGGTGCTCGTCGGTGGGGTGCATCAGCGCCGCATGCGGGGCCTGGCGCCGGTAGTCCAGCAGCGCGTCCCAGTCGGCAGCGCTGCCGGCCGCGGCCCGCGTGGCAAGCCAGTCGCGGAAGGCCGCGCTCTCAGGGATCTCGGCCGCATCCAGCGCCGGCATGCCGCTGGCCCGCGCGCCAAACACCAGGCGCAGGTTGTGCGTGATGCTGCCGCTGCCGTAGACCAGCACGCCCTCGGCGGCCAGCGGCGCCAGCGCCTGGCCCAGCGCAAACAGGCGCGCCGGGCGCCAGTCGGGCGGGAAGCCCAGCGGCAGCACCGGGATGTCGGCATCCGGCCAGGCAAAACGCAGCGGGCTCCAGATGCCGTGGTCCAGGCCGCCCTCGGGCACCACATGCGCCGGCAGGCCGGCGCCGTGCAGCAGACCGGCCACGCGCCGGGCCAGCACCGGATCGCCCGGTGCGTCGTAGCTCAGGCGGTACAGCGCATCGGGGAAGCCCGAAAAATCGTGCACCGTGCCGTGGCGCGCGGCGGCCAGCAGCACCGGCTCACGCGTCAGCGTGTGCGCCGAGACGGCCAGGATGGCGCGCGGCCGGCCCACCGTGGCGTCAATGCGCGCGCCCAGCGCCTGCCAGAACGGGCCGGCCACGCCGGGTTCCAGCGCCGTCATCGGCGAGCCATGGCTCAGGAAGATCGGGGCGATGGCTGATTCGGCGCCGGCCAGGCGGGCAAGGGCGGTGTCCATCGCGGCATTACAGCAGCCCGCCGCGGCGGCGCCGTTCGAAGCCCTTGCATGCCGGATTCAATGGGCCCCATCGAAGGCCGCACACCGCCGCCGGCATGGCCCGATGCACCCCAGGTCACCGGCCACTGGTGTACCGTGCCGGCCATGCTTGCCGATGCCGCTTCGCCTTCCCCCCCCGCCGTCACGGCCGCCAGCGCTGCGGCCCCGCTGCGCCGCCTGCCGGTCTCGATCCTTGCGCTGGCCTGGCGCCAGACCTGGCGCGATGCCCGCGCCGGTGAACTGCGCCTGCTGCTGGTGGCCGTGATGCTGGCGGTGGCGGCGCTCAGCGCGGTGGGTTTTTTCGCCAACCGGCTGGATGGTGCGCTGGCGCGCGACGCGATGCAGTTGCTGGGCGGCGATGCCGTGGTGGCCAGCGACCAGCCGCTGCCGCCGGCCTGGGCCGACAAGGCGCGCGCGCTGGGCCTGCGCACCGCCACCAATGTCAACTTTCCCAGCATGGCGCGCGCGCCTGACGAGCGTGGCGGCGGCGTGCGCCTGGCCGCGGTGAAGGCGGTGAGCGATGGTTATCCGCTGCGCGGCAGCCTGCGCGTGGTCACGCGCGATGCCGCGGCGCCGGTGGTGGTGGCCCATGGCCCGGCGCGCGGCAGCGTGTGGGTGGATGCGGCGCTGCTGGACGTGCTGCAGCTGGCGCTGGGCGATGCGCTGCTGCTGGGCGACAGCCGCTTCACGATCGCGCGCAGCATCGTCACCGAGCCCGACCGCGGCGCCGGCTTCAGCAGTTTTGCGCCGCGCGTGATGCTGCATGCCGACGACCTGGCCGCCACCGGCCTGGTGCAGCCGGCCAGCCGCGTGACCTGGCGCCTGACGGTGGCCGCGGCGCAGGGCACCGCCAGCGGCGACCGCGGCGCCGCCGATCCCGGCGTGCGCGAGTTCGTGCGCTGGGCCGAGGCGCAGGTGGCCGCCACCAAGCTGCGCGGCGTGCGCATCGAGTCCATCGATTCCGGCCAGCCGGCCATGCGCCAGACGCTGGACCGCGCGCAGCGCTTCCTGAACCTGGTGGCCCTGCTGGCGGCGCTGCGGGCCGCCGTGGCGGTGGCCATCGCCGCGCGCGACTTCGCGCAGCGCCACCTCGATGACTGCGCCATGCTGCGCGTGCTGGGCGCGCCGCAGCGCGCCATCGCGGCGGCCTATGCGCTGGAATTTGGTGCCGTGGGCGTGCTGGCCAGCGCGGCCGGCGTGGCGCTGGGCTTTGGCGTGCACTTCATCTTCGTGCAGCTGTTGGCCGGGCTGTTCGACACGCGGCTGCCGCCAGCCGGCGCGATGCCGGCGCTGTTCGGCCTGGGCGTGGGCCTCACGCTGCTGATGGCCTTTGGCCTGCCGCCGGTGCTGCAACTGGCCAAGGTGCCGCCGCTGCGCGTGATCCGGCGCGATGTGGGCGGCCTGCGCCCGGCCTCGCTGGGCGTGCTGGCGGCCGGCACCGCGGGCTTTGCCGCGCTGCTGCTGGCGGCCTCGAGCGATCTGACGATGGGCGCGCTGGCGGTGGGCGGCTTTGCTGTGGCGGTGGCGGTGTTTGCGCTGCTGGCCTGGGTGGCGGTGCTGCTGCTGCGTCGCCTGGTGCCCGACGGCGCGCCGCGCTGGCTGGTGCTGGCCACGCGCCAGCTGTCGGCGCGGCCGGCCTTCGTGGTGCTGCAGGTCTCGGCGCTGGCGGTGGGCCTGCTGGCCCTGGTGCTGTTGGTGCTGCTGCGCACTGAC
>CAYPDO010000737.1:0-2564 GCA_964409495.1 uncultured Bordetella sp. | reverse complement strand
CAGTTGAAGCCGGTGGCCGTCCGCACCAGTGAGTCGAAGCCGCGGCGCAGCGCCCAGGGGCTGTCGCCGCGGCCGTCGTTGGTGCCGTAGGCCGACAGGTTGACGCACACGATGCCCGGCCGCAGCCGCGCCACCTGCTGCGGCGCATAGCCCCTGGCTGCCAGGCCGCCGGGCCGGTAGCCCTGCAGGAACACGTGGGCATCGCCCAGCAGCGTGGCCAGCGTGGCGCGGCCGGCCTCGGTGGCCAGATCGACATGGGCCGAGCGCTTGCCGCGGCTGGTGTCGGCCAGGGCCTCGATGTTGGGCAGGTGGGGTGCATTGACCAGCAGCACGTCGGCGCCGTGCGCCGCCAGCGTGCGCCCGGCCACCGGGCCGGCCAGGATGCGGGTGAGCTCCAGCACGCGCAGGCCGGCCAGCGGGCATTCACCATCGCGCAGGCCACGCCAGGGGATCGGCGCGGCCTGCGCAGCGCCTTCGATCGGCGCGATGCGCAGCGGCGGCGTGTTCGCCAGCGCGCGACCCTGCGGGTGGGCGTCCCATTCGTCGAAGCTGCGCGCGGCGGCCACCACCAGGTTCGCCTGCGCGGCGGCGGTCTCGAAGTCTTCGGCGCGCCAGTGGCTCAGCGCGTCGGTGACCTGGGTGCGCCCGGTGTCCGGCCCGGGCGCCAGGTCCAGCAGCCGCAGTGCGCCATCGCGGTGGTGGGCGAAGTTGGCGTGGATGCGCACCCAGCCCGGCGCGCCCACGGCCTCGCCGCAGCGGTACAGGCCCGAGAGCTTGTCCCAGATCGGCGGCTGCACGCCGTTCAGCGTGAACCAGGCCGTGCTGTCCAGCGTGGCGTGCACGGCGTCCACCGTCACTTGCTGGCGTTCGGTGCGGCCGCGCTGGCGCAGGTGCCACAGCTCGGCGGCCGCCAGCGCCGCGGCGGCCAGGCTGGCTTGCGCGGCCGTGGCCACGGCGAAGGACGAGGGCAGCACCGGCATGCCGCTGCCGGGCAGATGCACCTGCGCCAGGGCTTCGGGCGGCAGGCCGGCCAGCTGCCACAGCTCAGTCAGGGCCTGGGCGGCGGGCACGGGGGTGTCGGTGGTGGCGGTCGTCATGCGGCTTGGCGCGGGGGCAGAAGGCCCGTGGCGCATGCGAGCATTGGATGCCGGCGCCGGCGCCAGCGTCAATCTTGATCGGGCCGGTCAAGCTGGCGCGGCGCCGGCTGCCAACCCACAGCATGAGCGACCTCGCATGACCGACACCCGCCGCTGGATGAGCGCCGACGAGGCCGCGCGCCACCTGGGCGTGAGCCGAGCCACGCTGTATGCCTATGTCAGCCGCGGCCTGCTGCCGCGCGAGCCGCAGCCCGGCGGCGGCGCGCGGCGCAGCCGCTACCCGGCCGAGGCGGTGCGGCGCCTGGCCGCCCGGCGCCGTGCCGCGCGCAACCCGCGCCAGGCTGCGCAGGCCACGCTGGACTGGGGCCTGCCGGTGCTCAGCTCGGCGCTCACGCTGATCGAGGACGGCCGGCTGCACTACCGTGGCCAGGACGCCGAGGCGCTGGCCGACAGCGCCTCGCTGGAGGAGGTGGCCGCACTGCTGTGGGGGCCGCAGGGCGCGCCGCCCGCGGACACCGGCGAGCCAGGGCCTGCGGCCCTGCGGCGCTGGCAGGGGGCGGCCGCCGAGGCCTGGGCGCCAGGCCCGGCACGCAGCCTGGCGGCCTGGCAGGGCCTGCTGGCGCAGACCCCCGACGCGCACGCGATGGCCCTGCCGGGCCTGATGCGGGCCGCCTGCACCCAGCGGGCAGTGCCGGCGGCGCTGCGCGGTGCGCCCCTGCACCGCCGGTTGCAGGCCGTGTGGCGGCTGGATGCCGCGCAGGCCGATCTGCTGCGGCGCGCGCTGGTGCTGTGTGCCGACCATGAGCTCAATGCCTCCAGCTTCACGGCGCGCTGCGTGGCGGCCACCGGCGCCGGGCTGGGCGCCTGCGTCTCGGCCGGGCTGGGCGCCTTGTCGGGGCCACGCCATGGCGGCGTGACGGCGCGGCTGGAGGCCGCCTGGCCCGGCTGGCTGGCCGTCGCCGGCGATGCCCGCCGCCTGCGCCGCCTGGTGGGCATGCTGGCCGGGCAGCCCGGGGCCTCAGCGGCCGGCGGCGCGGCGCGCGCCACGGCCTACACGGTGGGCTTCGGCCACCCGCTGTATCCGCAGGGCGATCCGCGGGCGCGGCATCTGCTGGATCGGCTGCCGCCCGATGCGCGCGTGGCGCGCCTGCTGCGCGAGGTGCAGGCCCAGACCGGCTGGGCGCCGACCATCGACTTCGCGCTGGTGGCGCTGCGCCATGCGCTGGGCCTGCCGGCGGGCGCAGCCTTTGCGCTGTTCGCCATTGGCCGCAGCGTGGGCTGGATCGCGCATGCGCTGGAGCAGCGCGCGCAGGGCGGCTTGATCCGGCCGCGCGCGGCCTATGTGGGCGAGCGGCCGGCGGTGGCTGCGGCGCCGCCGCCAGGGCGGGTGGTGCGCCGGCGCTGAACGCGCCGGGCTCAGGCCGCGGGCCGCAGGCCGATCACGCGCCGCGCGGCCCCGGTTGCGCG
>CAYPDO010000736.1:0-2574 GCA_964409495.1 uncultured Bordetella sp. | reverse complement strand
GGCGCCTCCCCCCAGGGGGCGCCCCCAGTGGCCCGGCAAAGCCGGTTCCACGGCGGCCGCTGGGGGGCTGATGCCTGGCGGTCGGTTCGGATGTGAAAAGGGTCCGGTCGTGCCGGACCCGGCATCGTAGGCGAGAACGCCACACCTTCCGTCGCTGCGCATCGCGGCATGCAAGGCCTGTGACACACTGGCCCGCACCTTCCGGCCCGGGGCTGCGGGCCGGCCACCCCACACGGATCGCCCGCCCGCCATGAACCCTGCCCTGCCTCATCGCCCGCAGCGCCTGTCGCTGGCCGTGGCCGCCGCCCTTGGCGCCCTCACTGCAACGGCCGCGCTGCCCGTGGCGGCGCAAACCGGCGCCGCCGACGAGCGCGTCACCATCGTCGGCTCACGCCGCGCCGCGCCCGCCAGCACCGCGCTGGACACCACCGTGCCGGTGGACATCTACGGCATGGGCAAGCTCAGCGAGAGCGGCGGCCAGTTCGACCTGGCGCAGTCGCTGCAGTACCTGTCGCCCTCGTTCAACTCCACGCGCCAGACCGGGGCCGACGGCGCCGACCTGATCGATTCGGCCGCGCTGCGCGGCCTGGGCAGCGACCAGACCCTGGTGCTGGTGAACGGCAAGCGCCGCCACACGGTGGCATTGGTGAACCTGTTCGGCGCGCGCAACCGCGGCAACACCGGCACCGACATGAACGCGCTGCCGCTGCTGGCCATCGACAGCATCCAGGTGCTGCGCGACGGCGCCGCGGCGCAGTACGGCTCGGATGCGATTGCCGGCGTGATGAACATCGCGCTGAAAAAGCGCGCCGGCTGCGAGGGCGTGGCCGCCGCCGGCCAGTACACCGCGGGCGATGGCCGCAACGGCCTGCTCTCGGCCTACTGCGGCTGGACGCTGGGCAGCGGCACGCTGGCCATCACCGGCGAATCGCAGTACCGCGGCCGCTCGAACCGCGCCGAGGCTGACAGCCCGCGCACCATCGGCGACAGCCAGGTGCGCAACCAGACGCTCTACCTCAACGGCGAATGGCCCACCGGCGGCGATGCCCGCCTGTACGCCACGCTGGGCGTGCAGCAGCGCCGCGCGTCGTCAGCGGCCTGGGCGCGCGGCGGCGTGGGCAGTGACGACATCCCCTCGCGCAACTCGGCGGCCATGTACCCCGACGGCTTCGTGCCCTACATCAACGCCGATGTGGACGACCGCTGGGGCACCGTGGGCTGGAAGGGCGCCGTGGGCGGGGCAGGCAGCGGCTGGGTGCTGGATGTCTCGCAGACCCACGGCTTCAACCGCATGCGCTACGACATCAGCCACACGCTGAATGCCTCGATCGCCAACCTCGACCTGACCAACGGCGGCACCGGCCTCAGCCCCAGCCGCTTCGATGCCGGTGGCTTCTCGTTCCGCCAGGACACCAGCAACCTCGATGTCTCGCGTTTCTTCGATGGCGTCTTCGGCGGCACCAATGTGGCCTTTGGCGCCGAGTACCGCCGCGAGCACTACAGCATCGTGGCCGGCGAGCCGGGCTCGTACAACGATGTCGACGGCGTGGGGGCGGGTGGCAATGCCGGCAGCCAGGGCTTCCCCGGCTTCCAGCCGGGTGACGCCACCGGCAAGGGCCGCTCGAGCCGCGCGCTGTACCTTGAGCTGGAGAGCACGCCCGCCGCGGCGCTGACCACCCAGGTGGCGCTGCGTCACGAGCGCTTCAGCGACTTCGGCGCCACCACCACCGGCAAGCTGGCCGGCGCCTGGAAGCTCGGCCCGGCGGCGCTGCTGCGCGGTTCGGCCAGCACGGGGTTCCGCGCACCCAGCCTGCAGCAGGTGTTCTTCTCGTCCACCTTCACCGATTTCATCAACGGCAAGCCGATGGACGTGGTGCTGGCGCCCAATGGCGGCGCGGTGGCCAATGCGGCGGGCATCCCCAAGCTCAAGCAGGAGCGCAGCACGCACTTCACGCTGGGCGGCACGCTGAAGCCGGCACCGGGCTGGACGCTGACTGCCGACCTGTACCACATCGACATCCGCGACCGCATCGTGCTGTCAGGGCGTTTCGACGACAGCAACTACCCGGCACTCGGCAGCGTGCTGGCCGCACTCGGCGTGGGCCAGGCGCAGTTCTTCGTCAACTCGGTCGACACGCGCACCCAGGGCATCGACCTGACCGCGGCGCACAGCATGAAGCTGGCCGGCGGCCAGTTCGACACGCGCCTGGCGCTGAACAAGGGCCGCACCCGCGTGACCGGCGTGCATGCGCCGGCGGCGCTGGCCGGCTTCGAGGATGTGCTGCTGTCAGAGCGCGAGCGCCTGTTCATCGAGCAGGGCGCGCCCAGCCTGAAGGCCACGCTGGGCTTCGAGTACCAGCAGGGCGCCTGGACGACCGACTTCAAGATCATCCACTTCGGCAGCCAGACGCTGGGCACCTTCTCGGGCACGGCGGCTGGCGTGCCCAACGCCGAATACGCGCCACGCACCTCGGCCGACCTGTCGGTGAGCACCGCGCTGAGCAAAAACGTGCGCATCACGGTGGGCGGCAACAACATCTTCAGCGTCAAGCCGTCGAAGCAGGATGCCAACGA
>CAYPDO010000735.1:0-2575 GCA_964409495.1 uncultured Bordetella sp. | reverse complement strand
GGCGGAATGTTTTGTATGCGCGGTCAGCGCCGCTTCGGCGGCGAGTTGCTGATGAGGTCCGCGCGCCATGCGCCCGCCCAGCGCCGACAGCGACAGCATGCGCGTGCTGGCCAGCGCCAGCGGCACCGCCAGCAGCAGGGCCAGCGTGGTGCCGGCGGTGGCAATGGCCACGGTGCGCCAGGTCTCGGCGGCCAGCAGGCGCAGGAACTCGCCGTCCAGCCGCGGCGGCAGAAAGCTGCCCAGGAACTGGGCGGTCACGGCCAGGCTGTCGGCCGACAGCAGCAGCCAGGGCCGGAACTCGCTGGCCACGGCCAGCGGCCACAGCAGCACCACGGCCACGGCCAGGCCGCCGACGCGCGGCCACCAGGCCGGATCGCGCCGCGCGGCGTGGTGATCAGGGCGTGGCGGGGTGGGCATGGTGCGCATGGCCGGGCGCCGCGCTCAGCGGCAGTGCATCACCACCGGCGCCGGGGCGGGCGGCGGCGCATCGGCGGCCAGCGGGGCCGCGCCGGCCAGCTCATGCTCGTGCTGGGCATACAGCTGCGCCAGCAGGCCGCTGCCCACCTCGCGGGCCGGCAGGTCGAAGGCCAGCCGGCCGTCGCGCAGGCCGACAACCCGCTCGAAATGCGCCAGCGCCAGCTCGACCTGGTGCAGCGAGGCCACCAGCGTGGCGCCATGGGCCCGCGCCTGCTCGGTCAGGGCCAGCAGGGCCTGGCGCGCGCGCTGCGGATCCAGCGCCGACAGCGGCTCGTCGATCAGCCACAGCGAGGCCGGGGCCAGCAGCGTGCGCGCCAGGCCCACACGCTGGCGCTCGCCGCCGCTGAGCCGGTCCACCCGCTCGAACAGCTTGTCGGCCAGGTCGAAGCGCGCCAGCGCCGCCTCGGCCGCCGCGATGTCCACCGGGTAGAACAGCGAGCGCAGGCTGCGCCACAGGCCCATGGCCGGCAGGCGGCCGGCCAGCACTGCCGTGACCACGCGCTGGCGCGGCGGCAGCGGCGGCACCTGCGGCGCCAGGAACAGCCGGCCGCGCAGCCGGCGCAGCGCGAGGCGGTCCAGCGCCCAGGGGTCCTGGCCGTCGAGCGCGAGCCGGCCGGTGGCCGGTGTCAGCGCGCAGCCCAGCAGATGCAGCAGGCTGGTCTTGCCGGCCCCCGAGGGGCCGATCACCGCCACCTGCTCGCCGGGCGCGATGGCCAGGCCCAGGCCCTGCAGCGCCGGCCGGGCGTCGGACCGTGCGGCCGGATGACGCGCGCTGGCGTCGAGCAGTTCGAGCTTCAAATGCAGCGGTCCCGGGGCGCCGTCAGAGCAGGCCGGCACTGCGTGCCGCGGCCTCGATGCCCTTGTAGTTCTCGGCCCGGGTGGGCACGAAGCGCGTGGCGCGCTGCAGCTCCAGCACCTGCTGGCCATCGGGCGTGGACTTGTCCAGGGCCAGCATGGCCTGGCTGATCTTCTCGCGCAGCGCGGCGGGCATGTCGGCGTGCACGGTCCAGTTGTAGTCGTAGTAGGGCGGGGTGGTGAAGAACACGCGCACCTTGGCGCTGTCCACCTTCTTCTCGGTCACGAACTTGTCCCACACCGAGATGTTCAGCGCACCCGCATGCACCTTGCCCGAGGCCACCGCGGCGATGGTGGCGTCGTGCGCGCCGCTGTAGGCCACGCGGCGCAGGTCCTTGTCGGGGTCGAGCTGCGCCTGCAGCATGAAGCTGCGCGGCATCAGGTGGCCCGAGGTGCTGCTTTGCGAGCCGAAGCTCAGGTCCTTGCCCTTCAGGTCGGCCAGCGTGCGGATGGCCGGGTCGGTGGTGATGAACACCGAGCGGAACTTCTCGTCCTCCTCGCGCTGCACCAGCGGAATCACCTTGCCGCCCGAGCGGTGCAGGGCCTGCACGAAGGTGAAGCCGCCGAACCAGGCCAGGTCGACCTTGCGGTTGACCAGGGTCTCGACCGCGGCTGCGTAGTCGGTGACCGGTGTGAACTCCACCTTCATCGCCAGGCGCGACTCCAGGTACTTGACCAGCGGCGCGGCCTTGCGCGCCAGCTCGGTGGGCGATTCATCGGGAATGGCGGTGACGCGCAGCACCTGCTGGGCGTGGGCGGCAAGGCCGCTGAAGCTGCCCAGGCCGGCCAGCAGCAGGCAGGCCAGGGTGGTGCGGCGGGTGGTGGGCTGGACGTGGCGCATGGCGGGCAGGCTCGTGGACAGGGGGTGGACAAGGGCATGGGCGGCGCACGCGTGGCGCGCACCCTGGCAACGAGTGTCGCACCGGATTCGCCGGGCCGCCGCGCGCGGCAGGTGGCCGCTGCTACATTGGCCCGGCGCACCCGAGGAGCACCATGCCCGCACCGGCCTTTCTGCAGCTGCACCATGCCGATGACCAGGCGCTGGCCCGCGAGGCCGCGCAGGGCCTGCTGGCACCGGCGGCAGCGCTGCCGCCCAAGCTGTTCTACGACGTGCTGGGCTCGCGCCTGTTCGACGCCATCACCGCGCTCGACGAGTACTACCCCACGCGCACCGAGGCGGCGCTGATGCAGGCCCACGGCCCGGCGATCGCCCAGGCGGTGGGCCGGCGTCTGGGCAGCGGCC
>CAYPDO010000734.1:0-2575 GCA_964409495.1 uncultured Bordetella sp. | reverse complement strand
GCGCGTTCGGGTCGCCCTTGCTGGCATTGACGAACTGCGCCAGGCCGATGGCGCCGGCCGCGCCGCCCTTGTTCTCGTAGTTCACGGTGGCCGCCGCGCCGGATTCGATCAGCGCCTTGCCAAGGGCGCGACCGGTGCCGTCCCAGCCACCACCGGGGTTGGCGGGGATCATCATCTTCAGGCTGGCAGCGGCCGCGTCGGCGCGGCTGGACAGGCTGGCACCCGCCCCGAGGGCGAGCAGGGTCTTGAGGAAGTCATTGCGGCGCATGCCGTGTCTCCTGCGTCATGGCCATGCGCGGCCACCTTGGCCGCTCACATGGCTTGGAAGAATGGATCAGAACGTGTGGTAGATGCCCGCCTCGGTGCCGCGCGAGCCCTGGCCGGCCGCCACCGTGCTGCCGCCAGGGATCACGTACTTGGCACCGGCGCTGTTGGACACGCGCGAGATCGTCGCATACAGCGAGGTGCGCTTGCTCAGCGCATGCACCGCGCCGAAGGCCAGCTGCGTGCCGCTGTAGTCCACGTTGCCCACCGAGTTGCTGAAGCTGGCGCGGGTATAGCTGGCGCGCAGCGTGGTCAGGCCCAGGCTGTAGCTGCCGCCCAGCGACCAGCCGGTCTGCTTGCGCGTGGTCTGCTCGCTGCGGTGCAGCAGCAGCATGGCGCGGGCATCGCCGAACCTGTAGCTACCCCCCAGGTTGGCCACCTTGAAATCGTCGCCGGCGGCGTTGTTCTCGGTGGTCGAGTAGGCGGCGGCCACGTCGAGCTGCTTGTTGGCGTAACCAATGCGCGCGCCCATGTAGCGGCCCGGCGCGCCCTCGCCAAAGGCGTACATGGCCTGGCCGTACACGCCGCCCAGCGTGTCGGGCAGGTGCACGCCCACCGAGTTGCTGGCGCGCACCACGGTGGACGCGGTGCTCGACAGGCCGTCAAAGCCATACAGCAGGTTGCTGGCGGCGCCCACGCCATTGGTGCCGAAGGCGTTGAAGCGGCTGATGCTCCAGAAGGTGGGCGTGTAGTCGCGGCCCAGGCGCAGCTCGCCCACGCCCTTCTTGGCCAGGCTCACGGTCGAGCGGCGACGGAAGTCCAGGCTGCTGCCGCCGGTGTCGGGGCTCAGCGCGCCCTCGAGGTGGAAGCCGGCGCTCATGCCGTCGCCCAGATCCTCGGTGCCGCGAAAACCCAGTCGGCTGGTCTGCAGGCCGTCGATGCTCATCTGGTTCAGGCGCTTGCTGCCGTTGGTCAGTTGCTGCACGCCAAGGTCGAGCACGCCGAACACCGTGACGCTGCCGCTCTGGGCGACGGCGGATGCCGACAGCGTGACGAGGGCGGCGGCGGCCAGCGCGCGGCCGCTGCGGGCCATGGGGTTCCTGGGGTTCAAGGTCTTGTCTCCTGCAAAAAAACATGATGGCGGCATGCCGGCCCTGTGCCGCAGCGCCAGCGGGCATGCTCGACAGCCAGGCTGTCAAACCGCTGTCGGAGAACCTCGGGTAAACCACGAGCATCCCGTGACTGCGGCCCGGCGCCGCGCACGGACCGCGCGCGCTGATAAGGTGCGCGCCGTGAAAGTGCTGCTGATCGAAGACCACGAGGCCATGCAGGCCACGCTGCGCCGCAGCCTGGAGCGCGGCGGCGGCGTGCAGGTGCTGTGCTGCGGCGACGGTGCGCGCGCGCTGGAGCGCTGGCGCGCCAGCTGCCCCGACGTGGTGCTGCTCGACCTGGGCCTGCCCGGCCGCGACGGGCTGCAGGTGCTGGCCGATGCGCGCGCTGAAGGGCTGCGCACGCCGGTGCTGATCCTCACCGCGCGCGGCACCGTGGGCGACCGCGTGCTGGGCCTGAACACTGGCGCCGACGACTACCTGCCCAAGCCCTTCGACCTGGACGAACTGGAGGCGCGGCTGCGCGCGCTGGCCCGCCGCGGCGGCGCCCCGGTGGACGGCCCCGGCAGCTTCATGGGCCTGCAGTTGGATGCCGACAGCGGCGCCGTCTATCACCGCGGCCAGGCGCTGGAGCTGCCCCCGCGCGAGGCCGCGCTGCTGCGCGCACTGCTGGCGCGGCCGGGCCAGGCCATCGCCAAGGAGCGCCTGCTGGCCCTGGTGTTCGCCGACGAGCCCGAGGTGCTGCCCGATGCCATCGAGGTGGTGGCCTACCGGCTGCGCAAGAAGCTGGCGCGCACCGGCGTGCGCATCGTCACGCTGCGTGGCCTGGGCTACCTGCTGAAGGCCGATGACGACGCAGCCCCCGCCGGCTGAGCCGCCGGCCGCCGTGCTGCCGGCCGCGGCGGCGGCGCGCCGCCTGCCGCTGGCCACGCGCGCCTGGCGTGGGCTGCAGCGCCTGTCGATGCGCGCGCGCCTGCTGTTGGGCATCCTGCTGCCGGTGGGCCTGCTGCTGGCGCTGAACACGGGCCTGATCTACCGCCAGGCCCTGCGCAGCGCCGACATCGCCTACGACCGCACGCTGCTGGCCTCGGCCAAGGCCATTGGCGAGCTGCTCACCGTCACCGGCCCCGAGGGCGCGCCGCGCCTGCTGGCCCAGGTGCCCTCTGCCGCGCGGGAAGCCTTCGCGGCCGACCACCGCAGCC
>CAYPDO010000733.1:0-2577 GCA_964409495.1 uncultured Bordetella sp. | reverse complement strand
CCAGGCAGTTGGTGGTGCAGCTGGCGTTGCTGATGATGGCCTGGCCGGCGTAGGTGTTGTGGTTGACGCCGTAGACGAACATCGGCGTGTCGTCCTTGCTGGGGGCCGACATGATCACCTTCTTGGCGCCGGCCTTCAGGTGGGCCTCGCAGGTCTCTTTCGTGAGGAACAGGCCGGTGGACTCGACCACGGTATCGGCGCCCACGTCGCCCCAGGCCAGCTCGGCCGGGTTCTTCACCGCGCTCAGGCGGATCTTCTGGCCGTTGACGACCAGCGCGTTGCCGTCGACCGACACCTCGCCCTTGAAGCGGCCGTGCACGCTGTCGTGTTTGAGCATGTAGGCCAGGTAGTCGGGCTCCAGCAGGTCGTTGATGGCGACCACCTGGATGTCCGGGAAGTTGGCGATGGCGGCACGGAACACCATGCGCCCGATGCGGCCGAAGCCGTTGATGCCGATGCGAATCGTCATGGAATGCGGTGGGATGAGGTGAGGGGGGCAGAAGAAGAGGCCTCAGGCGATCGCCACACGGGCGGCGGCCTGGGGATGGAAGTCGTCGAAGTGCTCGATCAGGCCGTCGGGCGCATCGGCACTGCCTGGCGCGCCGAAGCTGCCCTGCGGGTAGCCGTGCCGCACCAGCCAGACGGCAATGCCGGCGGCGCGCGCGGTGTGCAGGTCGGTCAGCGAATCGCCCACCAGCAGGCAATCGGCCGGCTCGGCCTGCAGCGCGGCCAGCGCGTGCTGCACCACGCCCGGGTGCGGCTTCTTCACCGCCAGCGTGTCGCCGGCCACCAGCAGCTCGAAGGCATCGGCCAGGTCATGCCGGGCCAGCAGCCGGTGGGCGAAGCCACCCTCCTTGTTGGTGAGCACGCCCAGGCGCAGGCCCTGGGCGCGCAGCCGTGCCAGCAGCGCGCGCACGCCGGGGTACACGCTGCTGCGCGTGCCGCAGCAGTCGGCGTAGTCCCAGGCAAACTCATGCCAGGCGTTCAAGGCCACGGCAGGCGGCGCACCGGCATGGCTCAGCGCCTTGGCCAGCAGCGCACGCGCGCCATCACCGATCCAGCCGCGCACCGCGGCCTCGTCCACCGGCGGCAGGCCGGCGCGCCGCAGCGTACGGTTCAGCGCATCGCTCAGTTCGGGGGCGGTGTCGATCAGCGTGCCGTCCAGATCAAACAGGATGACCTTGACACGCCCCTGGCCCGGCGGGCACGCCGCGCCATCGCCCAAGGGAAGGGCTGGCCGGCCTGGGCGCGGCCCGGCGTTCGGCCCGCCGGTCATGCTGCCACCCGGGCGGCCACCGCGACGCGCTGCCGCACCGCCGCCATCACCCGCTCGACCGTGAAGCCGAAATGCGCCATCAGCTGCGGCCCCGGCGCCGAGGCGCCGAAGCCAGCGATGCCGATCACCGCACCGGCACGGCCGGTGTAGCGCCGCCAGCCATCGGGGTGACCGGCCTCCACCGCCACCACCGGCAGCGTGGGCGGCAGCACGGTGTCGCACCAGGCCTCGCCCTGGGCATCGAAGCGCTGCGTGCAGGGCATGGACACCACGCGCACGGCCAGGCCCTCCTCGGCGTGCAGGCGGGCCTGGGCTTGCAGGGCCAGGGCCACCTCGCTGCCGGTGGCCAGGATCACGGCGCGCGGCCTGTCGCCCGCCGGCGCCTCGCGCAGCACATAGCCGCCACGGGCGATGTCGGCCCGCTGGGCCGGCGTGGCGGCCTGCGGCAGCGCCTGGCGCGACAGGATCAGCGCGCTGGGGCCGTCGCCACGGGCCAGGGCCTCGGTCCAGGCCACGGCGGTTTCCACGCCATCGGCCGGGCGCCACACGTCCAGGCCCGGGATCAGGCGCAGCGAGGCGATGTGCTCGATGGGCTGGTGCGTGGGCCCGTCCTCGCCCACGCCGATGGAGTCGTGCGTGAACACCTGCACCACGCGCTGGCCCATCAGCGCGGCCATGCGGATGGCGTTGCGGCTGTAGTCGCTGAAGGTCAGGAAGGTGCCGCCGTACGGGATGAAGCCACCGTGCAGCGCCATGCCGTTGAGCGCCGCGACCATGCCGAACTCGCGCACGCCCCAGCTGAGGTAGTTGCCGGCGCGGCCCGGGCCGGCCTTGCGGTGGCCCTTGAAATCGGTGAGGTTGCTGCCGGTCAGGTCGGCCGAGCCGCCCAGCAGCTCGGGCAGGCCGGGCGCCAGTGCATCGAGCGCCAGCTGCGAGGCACGGCGCGTGGCGATGGGCTTGGCATTCGCATCGGCCAGGGCCTGCACGGCAGCGGCGGCATGGTGTTCGAAATCCAGCGGCAGCGCGCCTTGCTGGCGGCGGCGGAACTCGGCCGCCAGCGTGGGGTGGGCCTGGGCATAGGCCGCGAACAGCGCCTGCCACTGCGCATGGCGCTGGCCGCCGCTTGCGCGCGCATCCCAGGCCTGGCGCAGGGCCGGCGGCACCTCGAACGGTGGCGCGCTCCAGTCCAGCGCGGCCCGCAGCGCCGACACGCCGGCCGTGCCCAGCGGAGCGCCGTGCACCTCGGCCGTGCCCTCATGGCCGATGGCGCCCTTGCCGATGGTGGTGCGGCAGACGATCAG
>CAYPDO010000732.1:0-2582 GCA_964409495.1 uncultured Bordetella sp. | reverse complement strand
TCTCGATCACGTCCACCGTGTCGGTGTTGGTCATCGACTGCACGCGCACCGGCGCATCGCCGCCGATCGTGACCACGCGGCTGCCCCACACCACGCGGGCCTGGCGGCTGCGCCGCGGCGCCGGGCTGGCCGGGGCCACCAGGGGCAGGTTGAAGACGTCTTCGAGGCTCATGGCGATATCAGGAATGGCAGCGCAGGGTGATCGCGCGAGGGAACGCGCGCCGGAACTCAGGGCAGCGACAGCGCCGCCACGTTGTCGCGGCGGAACTTCGACAGATCGACCGGCCGGCCCTGGTACAGCAGCTCGGTGCCGGCCACGTTGCCGATTCTCAGGCGCAACGGCGGCGGGCCATCGAATGCCACGGTTTCACCCGCGGTGAAGGTGCGCGCGGCCAGGACGCGGCCCTGCGCGTCCTGCACCTGCACCCAGGTGTCCTGCAGCGCGCGCAGTTGCAGCGCGCTGGCGCTGGTGGCCGTTGCCGCCGAAGCCACGGGCGCGGGCGCCGACGCCGCCACCGGCGCCGAGGCTGCCGGCACCCCGGCTGCCGGCTCAAGCACCGCGGCCTCGGCGGGCAGCGGCGTGCTCGCCCCGCCGGCCGACAGCACAGTGGATGCCGCGCCAGCCGCCACCGCCAGCACCTGCGAGGCGGCATCGGCCGCCGGCAGCGCCGCCGTGTCGGGCTCGGCCAGGTTGCGCGGCAGCAGCAGGAAGGCCGCGGCCGCCAGCAGCAGCAGGGCCGCCAGCCAGGGCACCGGGCGACGCCACGGCGCCCAGTCCGGCCAAGCGCCCCAGGCCAGGCCATGTCCACGCTCGGGCATCGGCGCGTTCAACCCTTCGTCCACCCGCTCCAGGCGGCTGACCACGGCGCCCGGCATGCGCGCCAGCACCGGCGCGGCATCGGCCTTGAGCGCGCGGCACACGGTTTGCGCCAGCGCGCGGGCGAAGGTCAGGTCGGGCAGTTCGGCCAGGCGGCCGGCCTCGAGGGCCTCGAGCTTGGCCGGCGTCACCTTGATGGCGGTGGCCAGCGCCGCGATGTGCAGGCCCTGGGCTTCGCGCAACTGGCGCAGCAAGGCGCCAGCGGCCGCGGCGTCGGCAGACGCCGATGGCGCGGCACCCGGCGCGGCGGGGGTGTCAATCATCAAACTGCCCGCGCTCGTACAGCGCGGCCTCGGGCGATTGCGGATGGCGCGAGCGCAGTTGGTCACCCAGGCGCCGGGCCGGCTGGATGCGGCCGGCCTTGTGCTCGATGCGCGCGGCCAGCCACAGCGTCTGCGCATTGGCCAGCGCCGGATTGTCGTTCAGGCGGCCGATGTAGAAGCGCGCGCGCTCCAGCTCGCCGCGGCGGTACAGCACCTCGGCCAGGTTGATGCCCACCGCCGGATTCGACGGATCGAGCTCGTAGGCACGCATCAGCGCGCCTTCGGCCTCGGGCCACTTGGCCTCGCGGCCGAAGCAGATGCCGCGCGCCAGCTGGGTGCGCGCCACGTCACGGTATTGCGGCTGGGCCAGCGCCTCGGCAAACCGCAGCTGGGCCTCGCCCTGGCGGTTCTGCTGGCAGAAAAACCAGCCCAGGTTGTGCAGCAGGCTGCCATCACGCGGGTTGATCGCGAGGGCGCGGCGATAGCTGTCCTCGGCCAGCCGCACCTCGCCCATGGCACCGTAGATCAGCGCGCGCAGCCCATAGGCATCGGCCGATTGCGGGTTGATCACGAGCGCCTGCTTCACCTCGTCGAGCGCGGTGCTGAGCTGGCCGCGGGCGAAATAGGCACCCGCCAGTTCCAGGCGCACGCGGGCACGCCGGTCGGCATCGGTCTGGTCTGAGGCCGTGGCAATGGCGCCGGGCTCGTCGGCCGGCAGGCCTTGCGGGCCCGCCGCACAGGCCGCCAGCAGCAGCAGCAGCGCCGTGACGCCCCAGGATGTGGCGCGCATCATGCGGCCGACGGCCCGCCGGCGGGCGCGGCGGCCGGGCTGCCGGCGGCGGCACCGGGCACCAGGCGCACCACCTTCAGCTCGGGCCGGGTCAGGCGCTCGGCGGCGCGGGTGCGGTCCTGCACCTCGCCGGCCAGCTGGCCACAGGCGGCGGCGATGTCGTCGCCACGGGTCTTGCGGATGGTGGTCACGATGCCGGCATCCTGCAGCACCTGCGCAAAGGCCAGCACCCGCTCGCGCGGCGAGCGGTGCAGGCCCGAGGCCGGGAAGGGGTTGAACGGGATCAGGTTGAGCTTGCACGGCACACGCGCTGCGCCGGCCCGGCCCTGCACCAACGCGATCAGCTGGCGCGCCTGCTCGGGCGAATCATTCACGCCGTCGAGCATGCAGTACTCGAAGGTGATGAAGTCACGCGGCGCAGCATGCAGGTAGCCGGCACAGGCCGCGAACAGCTCGGCCAGCGGGTACTTGCGGTTCAGCGGCACCAGCTGGTCGCGCAGCGCGTCGTCGGGCGCGTGCAGTGACACGGCCAGCGCCACCGGGCAATCGGCCTGCAGGCGCTCGATCATCGGCACCACGCCCGAGGTGGACACGGTGACGCGGCGGCGCGACAGGCCGTCAACGCCTTGCGTAGTCGGGGCGTTGACGGTAT
>CAYPDO010000731.1:0-2593 GCA_964409495.1 uncultured Bordetella sp. | reverse complement strand
AGCCAATCCACTTAACTCAGGCCGCTGCGTGTTCAAACCAGCGGAGCCGGCTCTGTTTGTCCGACCTCTGATCCCACATTGGGCGGTGCCGGCGGGCCTGGCAGTTGCCCACTCGCGTCACCAGAGCTATCGCCTGGGTCTGCCAGCAGCGTTTGAGGTGACGGCGGCCGTTGCGGTGGCGTTGGTGGCGTGTCCGGCGGGGCTGAGGGTTCATCGCCTTCAGCGGCCGACGGTGGCAAATCAACGATCGCTGCCCTGATGTGCAGCACTGATCCGACCATCTCACACACCGGCACCGTCGGTCCCCACGGGCTGCCCGTATCGACAATCTGCCGCCGGATCGTTCGAATCGAATCTTCCAGCACTGCCAGCAACTTCAGTCTGTCGACGCTCCCCAAAAGGTCATTCAGGTCGATCCTGTACTGGATGTGGTCGGCCAAGTGAGGCAACGCGTGTCCGGCCCGGTACAGGCTCTTGAGCCGTTCGTAGTTCGCGGCTTGTTTGGTCATGGTCACTCCGAGAAGAAGCTGATTCGATGAACTTCCAACGCAAGGCGCGCGGTGGTGGTGAGGCAGGAGGTCAGGCGCGGGTCAGACACTCGCGTGCGTCCCAGATCCGCCGGTGGCATGACAATGACCGACACGCGAACGCGGCCGTCCACGTTGGCCGACGGGTCAGTGACAACGACCCGGACCTCCTCAAGCGCACGCAGCGCCTTTTCCAGGCGGTTGTCCACGCATCCCGCGCGCCATGTCACTTGCAGCCCCATGGACAAGGGCAAGGCTTTCAATGCCTGGCGCAGGTGCGCCACTGACAACCAGGCGTTGGCGTCCATCAGCAGTTGCCTCAGAGCCTGGACGACATCAGGCTTGGCGTCGGCGATCGTGTGAACCAACGCCAAGGCTGGCGCTTTGGCCATGAAATCACTCAGCATCTTGCGCACCGCCGCCCAATCCTCAGCGGCGCGCACGGTCGAGCTGCAATGCAATTGGGACAGTGGCACGGCGGCCTTCAACTCGGCGTCGATACGACTGGCCTGGTCGTTCGACATCGGCGCATGGGTCATGGCCGCGTTCTTGGTCATACCCAGCAGCGTCAGAACCCCGAACAGCAGATGATTGGCTGGCGTGACAGTGGGCAGATCAGCAATCGCGCTGGTCACAGACACCGGCAGCGGACCTACGTCAACCACTGATCTGCCCTTGAGGCGCTCTCCTGCCGGCGTGATCAACCACTGCCAAAGATCCTTGCCCAGATGCCGCGCCTGGTTCAGGCTCTGCTGATTTCGCCCATCCAACTTCAGCGCGCGCACCAACGCCAGGCTGGGTTCGGGCACCGCGGCCGCGGTGCGGTACATGGCCGCGTGTAGGTCAGGCCAGCATGGCAGATAGGCCGCACAGGGCGTCTCGTGACTTGCATGTCCCGATCGATTGAAGCTGTACGCTGCATGCAACGGCGAAGCGCCCGCAAGCGAGGCCATCAGTTCAAGTGCCGCTTCCAGCGGCATGTGGTCGCGCAGAAGCCGCCGCACCAGCGGCTGCCAAGGGCCGAGCAAAATCGCCATCAGCCCCACACTCCGCAACGTGTGCCACTGGAACTCTGGTGCCACCAGCCGCTGACGCAGCAGGTCCACCAACACCGCCTGGCGCGCACGGCCAAAGCGCATGTTTGTGTTCAGGCCGCGCTGCGATACCAGCGCAACCTTTTCGTCGAACAACTCGTCAGACAGTGCACAAAGCGCCTTCGTCGCCACATCCAACTCACCGGCGAGCACCACGATTCGGCTGGACTCGACGGTCTTGCGCCTGTTGAAGCCGGTTGCGGCCAAGGCCACCAGCCGTTCACTCACTTTGTCCCGGCACACCGTGGTGGTTTCATCACGGCGAGCGGCGCCGGCCAAAGTTAACTCCAAAAGAAATTGGGCCTGCGCAAGCTCGAGCGCCGTGTTCGCGTACAACCCGCGCACATCGGCTCGCAGTGCATCCAGAACCCTGTCGGGCACAAATACGCGCGACGCCGAGTCAGGCCACCAGCGATGTTCGTCCGCCGACTCGTTAGAAAGTGCGGCCCTGCAAGCCGGGTAGAGGTCCGCCTCGAACAGTACGCGCACAATACGGTTTAGCGCCTTACGCCGTGCCACCAGGGCTATCTCACGCTTCTTCTCGTCGGTGATCTCGGCAACATCCAGAACGGCGTCGCGGAAATCGATCCAGTCTCGGCGGCCCCAATCCGCCGGGTCAGACTTGATTCCCAACGTGTCAATCCGGTCACGCAGCGCTGTCAGGTTGTTGTACACCGTGTTCAGGTCGTTGATATCGGGATGGCGCCGCTGCAAGCGATCACACTCCTGGTCGACCCAATTGAGCAACCAACGTGTCACCGGGAGGCAGGCCTCGATGTCGAACGACTTCTTCAGGTGCGGCCGGAGCTTGTTGGCCAAGCGGATGTCCTCGCCGTCTCGACGACCGGTGCCAACGATGTCCCAGATGGCCCTGACCAGGCGCTGCGGCTCAGACCTTTCGCCATCGCCCATCTGTTGAGAGTCCGTCCCCGCCGTGTTCACCTCGGGCGACAGGGCAACACCATTCCAGCC
>CAYPDO010000730.1:0-2596 GCA_964409495.1 uncultured Bordetella sp. | reverse complement strand
GCAACATCGCCAAGGTGGGCGTGATCGGCGCCGGCACCATGGGTGGCGGCATCACGATGAACTTCCTGAACGCCGGCATCCCCGTGGTGCTGCTGGAAATGAAGCAGGAGGCGCTGGACCGCGGCATCGCCACCATCCGCAAGAACTACGAAAACTCGATGAAGAAGGGCAAGTTGAAGCCCGAGCAGGTGGAACAGCGCATGGCGCTGATCACGCCCACGCTGGGCTACGACGGGCTGAAGGATGTGGACCTGGTGATCGAGGCCGTGTTCGAGGACATGGGCGTCAAGGAGACCGTGTTCCGCACGCTCGACGAGGTGTGCAAGCCCGGCGCCATCCTGGCCAGCAACACCAGCTACCTGAACGTCGACAAGATCGCCCAGTTCACGCAGCGCCCGCAGGATGTCATCGGCCTGCACTTCTTCAGCCCGGCCAATGTGATGCGCCTGCTGGAGGTGGTGCGCGGTGCCGCCACCGCGAACGACGTGCTGGCCACCAGCATGGCCCTGGCCAAGAAGATCAAGAAGGTGGCCATCGTCTCGGGCGTGTGCGACGGCTTCATCGGCAACCGCATGCTGGCGCGTTATGGCGCCGCCGCGCAGGGCCTGGTGAATGCCGGCGCGCTGCCGCAGCAGGTGGACAAGGCCCTGCAGCAGGTCTACGGCCTGGCCATGGGCCCGTTCCGCATGGGTGATCTGGCCGGCCTGGACATCGGCTGGGCCACGCGCAAGCGCAAGGCCGCCGAAGCTGGCATCGAGATGAAGCCCATCGTGGCCGACAAGCTGTGCGAGGCCGGCCGCTTCGGCCAGAAGACCGGCGCCGGCTGGTACCGCTACGAGGCCGGCAAGCGCGACCCGATCCCCGATCCGGTGACTGAAAGCCTGATCGCCGAGTACCGCGCCGCCAACGGCATCACACCGCGCAAGGTCAGCGACGACGAGATCGTCGAGCGCTGCATCTACGCGCTGGTGAACGAAGGCGCGCGCATCCTCGAGGAAGGCATCGCCGCCCGCGCGTCGGACATCGACCTGGTCTACCTGAACGGCTACGGCCACCCCGCGCAGCGCGGCGGCCCGATGCTGTATGCCGACACCGTGGGCCTGGCCAACGTGGTGCGGGCCTTGAAGCGATTTGCGGCTGAACCCGGTGCCGACCCGAGCTGGCAACCGGCCCCGTTGCTCGCCAAGCTCGCCGCCGAAGGCAAGACCTTCAACTGAACCCGATCTGAAAGACCACCATCATGGTTGATGCCGTCATCGTCTCCACCGCCCGCACCGGCCTGGCCAAGAGCTGGAAGGGCGCCTTCAACATGACCTATGGCGCCACGCTGGGCGGCCATGCCGTGCAGCATGCGGTGGCGCGCTCGGGCCTGGATCCGGCCGAGATCGAGGACTGCATCATGGGCGGCACCTTCGGCGAAGGCACCACGGGCGGCAACATCGCCCGCGCCATCGCGCTGCGTGCCGGCCTGCCGGTCACCACCGCCGGCCTGACCATCAACCGCTTTTGTTCCTCGGGCCTGCAGAGCATCGCGCTGGCCGCCCAGCGCGTGATGACCGAGGGCTGCCCGGCCATCGTGGCCGGCGGCGTCGAGAGCATCAGCTGCGTGCAGAACGAGGCCAACAGGCACATGCGCGTGGACCCCTGGCTGGCCGAGCACAAGCCCGAGCTGTACTGGAACATGCTGCAGACCGCCGAGCAGGTGATCAAGCGCTACAACATCCCCAAGCTGGCGCAGGATGAATACGGCGTGCGCAGCCAGCAGCGCGCCGCCGCGGCCCAGGCCGCCGGCAAGTTCGCCGACGAGATCGTGCCGATGACCACCGTGATGGGCGTGGTCGACAAGGCCACCGGCCGCCTGACGCGCAAGGAGGTCACCATCGACAGCGACGAAGGCATCCGCGCGGACACCACGCTGGAGAGCATCAGCGGCCTGCGCTCGGCGCTGCCCGGCGGCATCGTCACGGCCGGCAATGCCAGCCAGTTTTCAGATGGCGCCTCGGCCGTGGTGGTGATGAACGGCAAGCTGGCCGAGCAGCGTGGGCTGAAGCCGCTGGGCATCTTCCGCGGCTTCGCCGTCGCCGGCTGCCAGCCGGATGAAATGGGCATCGGCCCGGTGTTCGCGGTGCCGCGCCTGCTGCAGCGCGCCGGCCTGAAGGTATCGGACATCGGCCTGTGGGAACTGAACGAGGCCTTCGCCTGCCAGGTGCTGTATTGCCGCGACAAGCTGGGCATCCCCGACGAACTGCTCAACGTCAACGGTGGCGCCATCGCCGTGGGCCACCCCTACGGCGTGAGCGGCGCGCGACTGACCGGCCATGCGCTGATCGAAGGCAAGCGCCGCGGCGCCCGGTATGTGGTGGTGACCATGTGCATCGGCGGCGGCCAGGGTGCCGCGGGCCTGTTCGAAGTCGCCTGAACATGGCCGACGAGTTCGCGCACTTCGCCGGCACGAAACCGGTCTCGCCCCAGCACGCATTCGACGTGGCGTCGCTGTCGGCCTGGGCGCGCGACCAGCGTGTGCCGGGTTTCGACGGCACCGTGACGGTCGAGCAGTTCAAGGGCGGGCAATCGAACCCCACCTTCCAGGTCACGG
>CAYPDO010000729.1:0-2601 GCA_964409495.1 uncultured Bordetella sp. | reverse complement strand
GCATGGTGGGCTCGGAAGACTACCTGACCAAACCCTTCACCAAGGAACAGCTGCTGCGCGCGGTCGAGCAGTTCAGCCGGGCGGCTTCGGCCCCGGCCGGCGCCGAGCCGGTCACCCCCCCCAAACGCTGAGCCGACTGCGCGGGCACGATCCGGGAGAATCTACCGATGCCAGTGCACAACATCCTGCTCGTCGACGACTCCAAGACCGAACTGCATGTTCTGTCGGAGCTGCTGCGCCGCGAGGGTTTCCGCGTGCGCACCGCCGAGACCGGCGAGGAGGCGCTCAAGCGCCTGGCCGAAGAGAAGCCCGACCTGATCCTGATGGACGTGGTGATGCCGGGGCAGAACGGCTTCCAGCTCACCCGCACGATCACCCGTGATCCGCGTTATGCCGGCATGCCGGTGATCATGTGCACCAGCAAGAACCAGGAAACCGACCGCGTCTGGGGCCTGCGCCAGGGCGCCAAGGACTACGTCGTCAAGCCGGTCAAGGCCGACGAGCTGCTGGCCAAGATCCGCCAGTTCGACTGAACGCCCACCGGAGCCGGAACCCCACATGGCCAACAAGGATGCGCTGCGCGCACTGCAGACCCGCCTGGCCGAACGCATGCAGCAGGTGCGCACCGAGCAGCCGGGCGTGTCGTGGCTGGCGGTCGATTGCGGTGGCCAGGGCCTGCTGTTTCCGCTGAAGGAGGCGGGCGAGATCTTCGACACCGGCACCATTGTGCCGGTGCCGCACACCCAGCCCTGGTTCAGCGGCGTGGTGAACCTGCGCGGCGGCGTGTGCTCGGTGGTCGACATGGGCGCGTTCCTGGGCCTGCGCGAGGCCGGCGGACCGATGCCCGAGCACGCGCGGCTGGTGGCCTTCAATGCCGCACTGGGCGTCAATGGCGCGCTGCTGGTCGACCGCCTCGAAGGCCTTCGTCACGCCGCCGACATGCAGGCGGTCGAAGAAACTGATGACAATGGGTCGCGTCCGGGCTTTGCGCCGGCGCGTTGGCGCGACAACGCCGGGCGCGAGTGGCAGGAGATCAGCCTGGCCGGTCTGGCGCACGAGCCGCAATTTCTGGCCATCGCTGGCTGACAAGCCGGGCGAGCGCCGGCCGCCGTACAGGCGAGCCGGGCCGCGGCCGAGCAAGTAGGGAAAGGGATGTAATGGGCTTCCTGGACAAACTCAAGGGCAACCGGCAAGGTGACGAAGCGGGCGGCGCGAAGGCGCCCACCAACTTCGACGAGTTGCAGGCCGCGATGGACGCCGGCCGGATGCCCGCGGGGCGTGCGGTGGAGCCTGGCGATTCGGTGCTCGAGGCGCCCACGGTGGCTTCCACGCTGGTGCCGGCCGAGACCGACAGCGCCATCATTTCCGAGATGCCGCCGTCCGACCAGCGCGGCGACTTTTCCGATTCACGCCAGAACCTGGCGGCGGCCGGCGGTGTTGCCGCTGCCGGCGCCGGCCTGCCGCTGATCGGCCGCCGGCCGGTGGCCGAGCAACAGCGCATCCTGGCCATCGTGCTGGGCCTGGGCCTGCTGCTGCTGCTGGCGTCCACGCTGTTCGCCCTCACCTCGGCCAGCCGCAATGCGGCCCAGGTGGCGGCCACCGGCCATGCGCTGATGCAGTCGCAGCGCCTGGCCAAGGCCGTATCGCAGGCGGTGGTGGGCAACGCCGCGGCCTTTGCCGAGGTCAAGGACGCGGTGGCCGTGCTGGCCACCAATGCCCGCGCGCTGAAGGACGGCGGCAGCGGCATCGCCGCCGCGCCCGGCGCGGCGCAAGACCTGCTGGCCCCGCTGATGCCGATGGTCGACCGCGCCGAGAAGAGCGCCACCGTGGTGCTTGGCCAGCAGAAGACCCTGACCCAGGTGGGCGAGGCGCTGCGCGCCATCAACCGCCAGTCGGTCGACCTGCTCGACACCGCCGAGACCGTCTCGTCGCTGAAGCTGCAGCAGGGCGCCTCGGCGGCCGAGCTGTCGGCCGTGGGCCAGGTGGTGATGCTCACGCAGCGCATCGGCAAGAGTGCCAACGAGTTCCTCACCACCGAGGGCGGCAGCCCCGAGGCCGTGTTCCTGCTGGGCAAGGACCTGAACACCTTCCGCGAGATCGTCGACGGCCTGATCGAGGGCAATGCCGAGCTGCGCCTGCCGGGCACCAAGGAGGCCCAGGCACGTGAGCAGCTGGCCAAGCTGAAGACCCAGTTCGCGCAGACGCAGATCCAGGCCAGCGCCATCCTGAGCAATCTGCAGGGCATGTCGAGTGCGCGCGATGCGCAGGGTGCGGTGATCAAGGACAGCGAGCCGCTGCGCAAGGGCCTCGAGGGCGTGCAGGACGCACTCGGCAGCGCCGGCGGCTTCCGCGCGGTGCACGTCGTCGCGCTGCTGCTGGGCGTGGCCCTGGTGGCCGCCGCGGCCTACGGCTTCCTGCGCCTGTTCGTCACCGACCAGGCCCAGCGCGCCGGCATCGCCGAGGCCCAGGCGCTCGAGGCCGAGCGCCAGGAGCAGGAGGCCAAGCGCGTGAACGACGCCAACCAGGCGGCCATTCTGCGGCTGATGAACGAGCTGCAGTCGGTGGCCGAGGGCGACCTGACCCAGCAGGCCACGGTGACCG
>CAYPDO010000728.1:0-2603 GCA_964409495.1 uncultured Bordetella sp. | reverse complement strand
GTTAAGGCTTCTGCGACACCTGCCCTCGTGCGCAGGCGGTCGCGCTACCCCGGTGCGTCCGGGCAGGTGTCGCAGAAGCCTCGAGGGAGGAAACCGCGGCGAATGCCACGGTGGCCGTTGAGCGCCGCGGCTATGGCGAATGAATGGCGCTCATGCTGCGATCCAGCTCCGCGCGGCGCCTTCTCAAGACCGCACCGACGAACACAGATCGCCTTCGACGCGCCACTGCGTCGTGGCAGGGAGCGGCAACGCAGCGTGCAGGTGGGGTCAGCACGCAGCGCACGCAGCGATCCACCGGACGCCATGGTCGGCGTCGAGTTGCTCGATGGTGATCGCGCGTCGTCATGATGCCGGCGGCGCCCGAATCGAGCAGCCGCGCAAGAAGACCTGCAGCACCACCATCGCGTGGCCGCAATGCGCACACACGAAGGTCGGCGTCGGCGTAGTCGGCGCATCGTTTGCTGCCGCGGTGCACGCAGGCGGCGTCACCTGCAACAGCTCCCGCGCCAGTGCCAGATCGGCCCGCCGGTTGCTGTTGGCTAGCAGGCCGTAGTGCCGGATCCGGTGGAAGCCGCCCGGCAGGACATGCAGCAGGAACCGGCGCATGAACTCCTGCGGGCTGAGCGTCATCGCCTTGTGGCGCGTCTTGCCCTTGGCGCGGTAGTCCTTCCAACGGAAGGTGACGCCGCGCTCGTCCATCGTGAGCAGCCGGCTGTTGGAGATGGCCACGCGGTGCGTGTAGCGCGACAGATAGGCCAGCACCGCCTGCGGTCCGGCGAACGGCCGCTTGGCGTAGACCACCCACTCGCTCTTGCGCAGTGGCGCGAGCCACGCCTTGAAGGCAGCGGCGTCGGCCAGCGCCGCGTGCTCGCCGAAGAACCTGAGCTTGCCGCCATCGTGCAGCCGCTGCAGTTCCTCCAGGAAGCGTCGCCGGAACAGCCGCGACAGCACACGCACCGACAGGAAGAACCCCGGCCGGCAGGCCACCCAGCGCGAGCCGTCGGATGCCAACCCGCCACCCGGCACGATGCCATGCACGTGCGGGTGGTGGGTCAGTGCCGAGCCCCATGTGTGCAGCACCAGCGTAGCGCCGATGTCGGCGCCAAGGTGCTTGGGATCGGCCGCGATACGCAGCAGCGTCTCGGCGGCGACGTCGAACAGCAGGCCGTACAGCGCCGCCTTGTTCTGGTACGCGATGTCGGCGATCGGCGCCGGCAGCGTGAAGACCACGTGGTAATACTCGACTGGCAGCAGATCGGCCTGGCGCGCATCCAGCCAGCGCTTGGCTGCGCCGCTCTGGCACTTCGGACAGTGCCGGTTACGGCACGAGTTGTAGGAAACCTGGTCCAGGCCGCAGCCGTCGCAGCGCAGGGCATGGCCGCCCAGTGCCGCCGTGCGGCACTGGGTGATGGCCGACATCACCTTGAGTTGAGCCAGGCTCAGGTGACCGCGCTGGGCGTCACGCCAGGCGGGCCCGTGGGCACGGAAGATGTCGGCGACCTCCAAGGCGGGGCGCCCCTGCACGATGGCGGGCTGCTACTGGGCTGGAGGCTGGGCTGGCGGCTGGGGTGCAGGTTCGGGCACAGGTTCTGCTGCGGGCTTGTCAGACGTGTGATCCAGCGGGCTGATGACCCGGCGCAGCAGGTCAGTGGCCACGGCGGCGTACAGGCTCGTGGTGTCCAGCCGCTTGTGCCCGAGCAGCACCTGGATGACGCGGATATCGACCTTCTGCTCCAGCAGATGGGTGGCAAAGGCATGGCGCAGGCCGTGCGGCGTGATGCGCTTGTCGATGCCGGCGGTGGCCGCCGCCAGGTGCACGGCGCGGTTGAGCTGGCGCGCGGTGACGTGGTCGGTGGGGTCCAGTCCCGGGAACAGCCAACCACCGTGGCGGATCTTGCCCTGGGCGTGACCAAGCCTCCACCAGGCGCGCAGTCGCTCCAGCAGCACCGGGCTTAGCATGGCGTAGCGGTCCTTGCGGCCCTTGCCTTGCTCCACGCGAAGTGTCATGCGCTCACCATCGATGTCGCCAACCTTGAGCGAGACCACCTCGCTGACACGCAGGCCCGCGCCGTAGGCCACCGACATGGCAGCCTGATGCTTGAGGTTGGGGGCGGCGGCGATCAGGCGGCCGACCTCCTCGGGGCTCAGGATCACCGGCAGCTTGCGCGGCACGGCCACGTGCGTCATCTTGAGCATCAGCTCAGGCCGGCCCAGCGTGATGTCGAAGAAGAACTTCAACCCGGTAAGGGTGGCGTTGATGGTGACCGGGCCGGTGCCGGTGTCCACCAGGTGCAACTGGAAGCGCCGCAGATCCTCGGCGGTGGCCGTGTGCGGCGAGCGGCCCAGGAAGGTCGAGAGCTTGCGCACGGCGCGGATGTAGCCATCCTGCGTGTGCTCAGCGAACTGGCGCATGCGCATGTCCTCAAGCATGCGCTGGCGCAACGGTGAAACGGCGGCTGACGGGGTCGACGATGGGACGTCCATGATCCTGCTCCTGTCGGTGACCGAGGCGGATTGCCTCGGTCGCCAACATCGCAGAGTCACGGGCGCTACGAACCGCCACCAACCTCGCCGGAGCGCCTACCGCGCGAGCGGTTTAGTCC
>CAYPDO010000727.1:0-2605 GCA_964409495.1 uncultured Bordetella sp. | reverse complement strand
TGACCTGGGCCACCGCCATCGCGCCCACCGCGCGCACCGGCCCGGGCAGGGCCTGGCCCAGCGCGATGCCGGCCACGATGCACAGCAGCACCCACACGCTGAGGTAGCGCTCGAAGACGCTCATCGGCGCCGGCGGTGGCGGGCAGGACGGCAGGGCGTCGGCGGCCATGGCGTCAGCGCGTGCCGATGTCGTCGATCTCGCGCTGGATGGCCAGCCCGTCCAGCGCGGCCAGCGGCAGGGCCAGCATCAGCTCGATGCGGCGCTTGAGCACCACCGCCGTGTCCCAGAACAGCCGGGCCCGCTGCTCGTCGCTGCCCTCGCCCGCGGCGGGATCGGCCACGCCCCAGTGCGCCGTCATCGGCTGGCCGGGCCACACCGGGCAGGTCTCGCCGGCGGCCTTGTCGCAGACGGTGAACACGAAGTCCATCACCGGGGCCTCGGGCTGGGCGAACTCCGACCAGTCCTTGCTGCGCAGCCCCTCGGCCGGCACATGCATGGCCGCCAGCGTGCGCAGGGCCAGCGGGTGCACCGTGCCGGCCGGGTGGCTGCCGCCCGAGTGGGCGACGAAGCGGCCGGCGCCCAGCCGGTTCAGGATGGCCTCGGCCATGATCGACCGGGCCGAGTTGTGCGTGCAGATGAACAACACGTGGTAGAGCTTGTCAGACATGCGCGAACTCCTGTCGGGTGGGATGCAGCGAAGAACACTCAGCACTGCGGGCAGCTGCTGCTGCCGGGCAGGCCGCAGACGGTGGGATCGGTGCCCGAGGCCTGACAGCAATGCGCGGTCAGGTAGGCCATCAGCGCGTCCATGCGGCCGAGGCGCGGGCGGTAGATCAGGTGGCGGCCCTCGCGCTCCTGGCTCACCAGGCCGGCATGGGTCAGCTCCTTCAGGTGAAAGGACAGCGTGGAGGCCGGCACATCCAGCGTGGCCGCCAGCGCGCCGGGGGTCAGGCCTTGCGGCCCGGCGCCCACCAGCGCGCGGTAGATGCGCAGCCGCGCGCCCTGGGCCAGCGCCGCCAGCGCGGCCACGGCGCCCGCCTCGTCCAGCGCGGCCAAGGCCGCGGCCCGCTCCGGCACCGGGGCTGACGCCTGCTGCAGCGCGCCGCGGCCGGCGCTCACTGGGGCACCTTCAGGCTGCGCCTTGCGGTATTCGCCCTTGGGGCGGCCCGTCGGGCTCATGGCTGGCTCCCGGCGGCCGGCGCGACGGCAGCAACCGCGATCTGCCGCTGCAGGGGCAGGCCCAGCGTGATCACCCAGCAGCCCAGCAGCATCAGCGCCGAGCCCATCAGCGCATACAGCAGCCCGCCCCACTGGTACAGCAGGCCCGACAGCAGCGTGCCGAAGAAGCGGCCCAGCGCATTGGCGGCGTAATAGAAGCCCACGTCCTCGGCCGCCTTCTCCGAGCCGGCATAGGCCAGCACCAGGTAGGAATGCACCGAGGAGTTGATCGCGAACACGAAGCCGAACAGGCCCAGTCCGGCCACCACCACCGCCTCCAGCTGCGCCACCGGCCAGGCCACGCCGGCGGCCAGCGCCAGCGTCACCACGGCCAGCAGCGCCGACCAGGCGCGCGCGGCCGGCACCTCGGTGGCCAGGCCGTCGGCGCTGCGGCGCACCAGGGCCGGCGCCGCGGCCTGCACCACACCGTAGCCCACGGTCCAGGCCGCGACAAAGCCGCTGACCATCGTGAAACTCCAGCCCGCCGAATACAGGTACACCGGCACGCCGACCACGAACCACACGTCGCGCGCGCCGAACAGCAGCACGCGCGCCGCGGCCAGCAGGTTGATGCCGCGGCTCTTGGCGAACAGCTCGCGCGCCGAGGCCGAGGCCTTGCGCTTGCCCATCAGCGGCGGCACGAAGCCCAGCACGCCCGCCAGCACCAGGGCCAGCAGGCCGGCCATGGCCCACAGCGCCTGCTGGAAGCCCAGCAGCTGCAGCAGCACACCGCCCAGGAACAGGCCCACGCCCTTCATCGCGTTCTTGCTGCCGGTGAAGAAGGCCACCCACTTGAACAGCCGCCCCGAGGCCTCGCCGGCCGTGGCCTTGATGGCCGCCTTGCTGGCGGTCTTGGTGAGGTCCTTGGCCACGCCGCAGACGCCCTGCGCTGCCACCACCCAGGCCACCGACAACGCCACCGACCAGGCCGGCGACAGCGCCGACATCAGCAGGAAGCCGCAGATCTCGGTGACCAGGCCCACCACCAGCATGCGCTGGATGCCGTAGCGCGTGGCCAGCCAGCCGCCCACGAGGTTGGCCACCACGCCCATGGCCTCGTACAGCAGGAACAGCAGGGCCAGCGTGAACGGCGAATAGCCCAGCCGGTGGAAGTGCAGCAGCACCAGCATGCGCAGCGCGCCGTCGGTGAGCGTGAAGCCCCAATAGGCCGCCGTGACGATGGCGTAGTTGCGCGTGCCCGGGTTCATCGCCGGCCCGGCCTCACCAGCCAACACCGAAACACCGGGCCGCCTCGGGCGTGCCTGCCCGCCTGGGGGGGGGCTGGCAGCCTTGGGCCGGCAAGGATGGGCGCGTTCACAAGCCACCTTGGCGCATGTGGCAGGCCAGGTCCACCATGCGGCAGGCATAGCCCATCTCGTTGTCGTA
>CAYPDO010000726.1:0-2605 GCA_964409495.1 uncultured Bordetella sp. | reverse complement strand
TGATCCGCTATTCCACCGAGAACGGTGTCGTGAACGGCTGGACGCGGCTGCAGATTTTCAGGCGTGCGTTGCGGCCGCGTGTTCTGGTCTACGGGGCCGTGCTTTCTGCGGCCAGCATCGCGTTCGCGGCCAGCGTGGCGATGCGCAGCCCGTTCAAGTTCGACGTCGTCAAGGACCGCGGCGCTTTGGCACGTGTGGTGGAGGAGGGCGCCGTCGAGAACGTCTACCGCATCCAAATCATGAACCGCACGGAGTCCCCGCAGACCTACCGGGTGGCCGCCTCCGGGATCGATGGCTTGGAGGTCTTGGCAATGCCGGCCAGCGCCGGCCCGGCTGCCGTGGCGTCGATGTCGGTGAGCCTGCGCCTGCCTTTCGCCGTGGCACAAGGGCTCGCGGGCCGGTCGGTGCCCGTGGTGTTCGAGATCACGGGCGTCGAGCCCAACGCAGGTAGCGGCGCAGACAAATCGGCCATCCAGTTCGAGAAGTCGACGTTCTTCATCCCCCGCTGAACAAAGCTGGCCCGGCTTAGCGCTCGCCGCCCGACCGATCTCATCGTGTGTGCCGCGTACGTGGATGCGAACAAGGCGTCGGAACGTCGGGATGCCTTGCCGACCTCAGTGCAGTGATGACGGCGGAAGTCCCGGCTCCTGGTCCTTTGCAAGTCCGCGCCGAGTCGGTCATGTCCGGCGGGTGTCGACCACCGGCAGGCACATGGGATTCGGTATTCGACTGCTTTCGACCGTTGACCAATGCGAGTGCGCTCCAGCACAGACACGTGAGGTTGCGAGAGCGCAGGCTCTGAGTCGAAGGACGACGCCATGCTGCATCTGCGCACCGCCGATCTCGTCGGAGGAAACAGCTCCACGAACGGCAAGAACCCCAAGCAGCGCTTGGCGCCTGGACTGGTGAAGGTGGCGACGACCCTCGACCAGTACGGCAAGCACTTCGAGCACTCCGGCGTCAAACCGGAGGACATCGGTCATTGACAGGTCAAGGAGATTTTCATGAAGTTCACCATTCCCCAAACGCTGCAAAGCGAACACGAAGCCCTGCACGAGCGGCTGCGTCGGGCCACCGAGGCCGGCGGTGAAGTCGGTGAAGCAGCCAAGACAGTGGCTCGCCTGATGCACCCGCATTTCGTCAAGGAGAATGAGTTCGCGCTGCCGCCGCTGGGCCTGCTGGTGGCCTTGGCGCGCGGCGAGGTGAATGCTGAGATGGCTGCGGTGCTGGAGCTCACCGACCGGCTCGAGGCCGAGCTGCCGCAGATGCTGGAGGAACACCGCAGCATCGTCGTGGCGTTGAGCAAGCTGCGCGACGCGGCAGCGCGTGCGGGCCATGACGACATCGTGGCCTTTGCCGAGGCGCTGGTCGAGCATGCACAGACCGAGGAGGACGTGATGTATCCGGCCGCCATCCTGGTCGGCCAGGTGGTGCGGCAGCGCTTGGGCATGCGCGCAGTGGCGCTCGCCTGAATGTGGCAGCCATGAAAACGCCCGCGTTCTTTGATGACGTGGCGCCAATAGAGGTCACGGACCCGCTCGCCGCGCTGCTGGGCGCGGCGGAAGGCGGACACATCGAGTACCGCTACCTCGATGCGGTCAAACTCGCCGGGCACTCATGCCCGACCGTGGCCGGCGCCTGGCTCATGACACGAACGGCGCTGGCGCATCTCTACCCCGATGGCTCACCACAACGAGGCGGTTTGCGGGTCGAGTTGCGCCAGGCGCTCGACGAGGGAGTAACCGGCGTGATCGCCAGCGTCGCGAGCCTGATCACAGGGGCAGCGAACGACGGTGGGTTCAAGGGCCTGGCCGGCCGATACGGGCGACAGGGCCTGTTGCGATTCGGTGTGGCCATGGCCGGCGAAATACGCTTCACGCGGCTCGACAACGGAGCATCGGTCGAACTGGCGCACTTTCCGCAGTCCGTTCCCCGGCCCAGCGGGCTGGCCGAACTGATGCGCGACGCCTTGGCGCCGCAGGCGGATGCAGCGACGCGCGAGGCCTTCGCCGAGGCGTGGCAAGACTGGGTGCGAACGATACTGATCGACCACGCCGACGACCCTGCGTTGATCGCCGTCGAGCATCACCCTGCGCCGGCCGGCTGATCAGTTGCGATGCCGGAGCGCTCGGTAGGCTGTCCCCGCGATCCCTGCCCAAAGGAGCGTGCGCAGCATCATCGCGCCGACGGTTCGCGCCTCGTACGTGCCACCACTCCATGCATGGACGCCGAAGGCGGCGAACACCAGGCCGGTCGCGACGGCGATGAAGACGGCCAGCGGCGCCGACCAGCGCCGTCGCTGCCAAAGCCCCAGACCGCAGGCCACGTAGGCGAACCCGGCGATGAAGTTGAACCAGAGCACGAAGGGCACGATGGCCCCGGCGGCCAGTCGCGCCGCTTCGCCACCGAACAGTGTGCGACCGCCGGACAGGACCGTCAGCAAACCGAAGAGCACAGCCACCACTGCCAGTGACTTCACCAGCCAATCCGCCTTGGATGTGCTCACGTTATTGCTCCTGGTTGACGGCCGCTGAAACGGGGCTGGTTCGAGTCAGAGGCTCAAGCCTTGCCCCGCCTCTTCTTCGGTCCGGCCGTCGCGGATGTG
>CAYPDO010000725.1:0-2611 GCA_964409495.1 uncultured Bordetella sp. | reverse complement strand
TTGTCGCGACAAGAAAGGACCTCGCCGGCCGGGCGAGACCGGCGGGCTGCCAGGAACCATGGGAACCCGATCCGCCAGCTGCCAGTCCGCCACCTGCCAGTCCGCCAGCCACCTGCGGCCCGCAACCGCGCGCCAGCCACAGCCCCCAGCCTGGGGCCCCAGCCAGGCCCCGAAATACGGGGTGATTCCCCCCTAAACCCCTCCCACAGACCGACTTGAGCGTCATCTGAGCCGTTTGGCGTGAAGAACTCCGCACGAACAGCCCGAAAGCGTATTGACAGGCCAGAAAAAAAGGGAGCGTTCCAGCCCTCAAGTTGAGTTTCCGCCGGGCCGATACCCAACCCAACGGGCAGACAACAACATCTGACCGGGGTCCGGTTAGCCGGCCGATGGACGCAAGCCCCCCTCCAAAAGGGGCTCGTCACACCAGAGGCGACTAGCGCGGGCGTGCCGACCACCAGCAGTGGTGATCGGCGGCAAAGGTGGTGATGACCGCAAGGAACCCCACCACTGGCGAAAACGCCGGCGCTTCCGCCGGGATTCATGGAAACGGAAAGGAAACCATCGTGCCTCAGACCATCAACACCAACATGTCTTCGCTGAACGCCCAGCGGAACCTGAACACCAACCAGATGTCGCTGTCGACCTCGATGCAGCGTCTGTCCTCGGGCCTTCGTGTCAACAGCGCCAAGGACGACGCCGCCGGTCTGGCCATCGCCGAGCGCATGAACGCCCAGGTGCGTGGCATGAACGTCGCGATCCGCAACTCGAACGACGGCATCTCGATGGCGCAGACCGCAGAAGGCGCGCTCGGCAAGGTGACGGATTCGCTGCAGCGCATGCGTGAACTGGCGGTGCAGGCCTCCAACGCCACGGCCAGCGGCAGCGACAAGGACTCGCTGGACAAGGAGTTCGGTGAACTGTCCAAGGAAATCCAGCGCGTGCTGGGCGCCACCAACTTCAACGGCAAGCACATCCTGGCCGGCGATGCGGGTGCGCAGACCTTCCAGGTGGGTGCCAACACGGCCTCCGACGACACCATCGACATCAACACCGTCAACCTGACGCAGGAAGCCACCGTCACCGTGGTGGCCGGCACCGACAACACCGGCGCGGGCCGGGCGGTGATCGACAACACCGCTGCGCTGGCCGACATCCACACCGTGATCGACAACATCGACACCGCGATCAACACCATCAGCGCCGAGCGCGCCACGCTGGGTGCCTCGCAGAACCGCTTCGAGTCGGTGGTGTCGAACCTGCAGGTCTCGGTGGAGAACCAGAGCGCCGCCCGCGGCCGCATCATGGACACCGACTTCGCCTCGGAAACGGCCAACATGAGCCGCGCCAACATCCTGGGACAGGCCGGCACGGCGATGGTGGCGCAAGCCAACCAGTTGCCGCAGCAGGTTCTGTCGCTGCTTCGATGAACTCGCGCCGGCCCTGACGGAGGCGTCGGCAGCGGCGGTGGCAACACCGCCAGGCGCCGCCACCGGATGACGACGCGCCGCACCTCCCCCGGGGTCCGGCGCGTTGTCTTTTTCACGGCATGCCGGCGCCACCATTCAAGCCGGCTGATGAACCGTCGATAAGTCATGCAGCAGCCACGCTTTTCGGGGTTTTGCCCGGCGCAGGCCGCGCTTTTTGCGCGCATCGCCGCCACGCGACCGCCGCACGTTTCTTGAGCGAAGGAGCCGTTCGTGCCTCAGACCATCAACACCAACATCGTGTCGCTGAATGCCCAGCGCAACCTCAATGGTTCGCAGACTTCGCTGGCCACCTCGATGCAGCGCCTGTCCTCGGGACTGCGCGTGAACACGGCCAAGGACGACGCGGCCGGCCTGGCCATCGCCGAGCGCATGAATGCCCAGGTGCGCGGCATGAACGTGGCCATGCGCAATGCCAACGACGGCATCTCGCTGGCGCAGACCGCCGAAGGCGCGCTGGGCAAGGTGGCCGATGCCTTCCAGCGCATGCGTGAGCTGGCGGTGCAGTCGGCCAATGCCACCAACTCCGACAGCGACAAGGATTCGCTGGACAAGGAATTCGGCGAACTGGCCAAGGAGGTGCAGCGCGTGCTGGGCGGCACCAGCTTCAACGGCCTGAAGGTGCTGGGCACCGATGCCGGCACCAAGAGCTTCCAGGTGGGTGCCAACACCACCGGCAACGATGCCATCTCGATCACCACGGCCAACATGACCACCGAGTCCGACATCACCACGGTGGCCGGCACCGACAACAGCGGCACCGGCCGCGCCGACATCTCGTCAGGCGCCTCGGCTGCCGACATCCAGGGCGTGATCGACGACATCGACACCGCGCTCGACAAGGTGAGCACCGAGCGCGGCACGCTGGGCGCCTCGCAGAACCGCTTCGAGTCGGTGGTCTCGAACCTGCAGGTCTCGATCGAGAACCAGACCGCCGCGCGCAGCCGCATCATGGACGCCGACTTCGCCACCGAGACGGCCAACATGAGCCGCGCCAAGATCCTGCAGGAAGCCGGCGTGGCCATGGTGGCCCAGGCCAACCAGCTGCCGCAGTCGGTGCTGACGCTGCTGCGGTAACTGGCGCACCCGGCGCCGCGGGTACGCGGCGCCACCCGCCGGGCGGG
>CAYPDO010000724.1:0-2622 GCA_964409495.1 uncultured Bordetella sp. | reverse complement strand
CGGCCAGCGCGTCGCTGGTGATGTTGCGGATGCAGTTGCCGCTGGTCTGGATGCCATGCATGTCCACCGCAGCCAGCAGGTCCATCGCATTCGCGGCCTGGGTCAGCGGAATCCAGTTGAACTGCAGGTTCTGGCGCGTGGTGAAGTGGCCGAAGCCGCGGTCGAGCTCGCGGCCGATCCTGGCCAGCTGGCGCAGCTGGACGCTGCTCAGCTCACCATAGGGCACGGCCACGCGCAGCATCGGCGCATGGCGCTGCACATACCAGCCGTTCTGCAGGCGCAGGGCCTTGAAGTCATCGTCTGGCAACTGGCCGGCGAGGTGGCGGTCAAGCTGGTCGCGGAACTGCGCGGCGCGGGCGCGCACGAACTGGCGGTCGAAGTCGGTGTACTGGTACATGACGCGGTGGCGAATGAGGCTGGAACGGGGCTGTGCAGGGACGCGCAGTGTGACGAGATTTCAGGCGAGCGCCCGGGCCAGGTTGTACAGACTGATGCCCGAGATCACCGTGCCGACCAGCAGCAGCAGGGTACGGGTGTTCAGGCGGCGGGTGAGCAGGGCGGCCAGTGGCGCGGCGAACAGCCCGCCCACCACCAGGCCGGCCACGGTGGGCCATGGCGCCTCGTCGACCAGCATCGCAAACACACCGGCCGACACGAAGGTGAGAAAAAACTCCGCCAGGTTGACCGAGCCGATGGTGGTGCGTGGATCATGCCCGGTGCCCACCAGCGTGGTGGTGACCACCGGCCCCCAGCCGCCGCCGCCCACCGCATCCACAAAGCCGCCCAGCAACCCAAGCTTGGCCACATGGCGCGGCGCCTCATGCGTCTGGCGGATGCGCTTGAACACCTTGCTGATGACGTACAGGCCCATCAACAGCAGGTAGGCCGAGACAAAGGGCTTGATCACCTGCGCATCGACGCTGGACACCACCCAGGCACCGCTGATGGCGCCCACCATGCCCGGCACCAGCAGGCGCAGGAACAGCTGGCGGTTCACGTTGCCTAGGCGGATGTGCGACACACCCGACACCCCGGTCGTGAACACCTCGGCAATGTGCACGCTGGCACTGGCCACCGCCGGCGAGGCGCCAGTGGCCAGAAGAAAGCTGGTGCTGGTGATGCCGTAGGCCATGCCCAGTGCGCCATCGACCGTCTGCGCCAGCAGGCCCACGCCCACCGCCCACCAGAAGCTCGGGCTGTTCAGCGTCTGCAACACCATCTGCAAGCCGGTCTGGCCATTGGCATGCGGGCCAAACAACTGCGTGACCAGCGTTGCCATGCAGCCCATCAGCAGGAACACCACCGACCACATCGCCGTGCGCAGCACCGGGTGCCGGGCCGATTCGGCCAGTTCATGCTCTACCGGCGGCAGGCCCAGCGCACGGTGCTCGGCGTTGACCTGGTTGTCGGCGTAATCGATGTCGCGGATCTTCATGGCGTAGCGGCGACCGGGCCGCGAATGCTGCAGTGCGTCAAACAAGGCTTGCGAAGGCCGCGACTGTAGGCAGACTCCATATATTTCCAAACGACATTCTTGTTAGCTTCAAATTCCTCCTGAGAATATGCAGTGACCGCGCATGGTTCGGCGCTGCCTAGAATCCGCACCCATGCATCGCCGCCTCTTCATCCGCGCGGGCCTGGGCACGGTCACAGCCGGCGGGCTCGCGGCCTGCCAGACACCCAACCCGCTGCCGCCCAACGCGCCGTCTGAGCCGGCTGCGTCCGCACCTCCCGCACCGCCGCCGGCCCCACCCAGGCCACCGCGCATCGGCCTGGCGCTGGGCGGGGGCGCGGCACGTGGTTTTGCCCACATCGGCGTGATCCAGGCGCTGGAGGACGCCGGCATCAAGCCTGACCTGGTGACCGGCACCTCGGCCGGCAGCCTGGTGGCGGCGATGTACGCCGCGGGCAAGAGCGGCGCCGAACTGGCCCGCCTGGCACTGGCGATGGACGAATCGGCGATCACCGACTGGGGCTTTCCCGGCCGCGGCCTGATCCGCGGCGAGGCGCTGGCGCGCTATGTGCGCGAGCAGTGCGGCCACCGGCTGATCGAACAACTGCCGCTGCCGCTGGGCATCGTGGCCACCGACCTGGATTCGGGCGAGGCCATGCTGTTCCGCCGCGGCGACACCGGCGCGGCGGTGCGCGCATCAAGTGCGGTGCCGGCGGTGTTCCAGCCGGTGAAGATCGGCACGCGTGAATATGTGGACGGCGGCCTGGTCTCGCCGGTGCCGGTGCGCTTTGCGCGCGAGATGGGCGCGCAGCTGGTGCTGGCGGTGGACATCTCCACGCCACCCGATGGCGCCGCCACCGGCGATGCCTTCAAGCTGCTGCTGCAGACCTTCGCCATCATGGGGCGCAGCATCAACCGGTTCGAGCTGCGCGATGCCGACATCGTGCTGCGCCCGCTGCTCAACGGCGTGTCCAGCGCCGATTTCACCGCCCGCAGGCGCGCCATCGATGCCGGCCGCGCCGCCGCCCAGGCCATGCTGCCGGCGCTGCGGCAGAAGATCGCCGCATTGACGAAATGAACTCGGCTGCAGGCAAGAAAAAAGCCCGATGGCGAGCCATCGGGCTTGAAGGTACCCAGAAAAGGGGGTTTTCGAAAGGTACCGAGGAGAC
>CAYPDO010000723.1:0-2624 GCA_964409495.1 uncultured Bordetella sp. | reverse complement strand
AGCATGCGCTCGATCACCGAGTTCAGCTGGAACAGCTGCAGGTTGCTCGCCTGCTGCAGCAGCTCCAGCAGCCGCGCGTCGATGCCGGGCGTGCTCACGCGGCCTTCCTCCTGGTGGCCCGGTTCGCCACCGGCGCCAGCCCGATGTTCCAGGGCAGCAACTCATCGATGCGGTTGATCGGGTGCTCGGCGATGCGCTCGAAGACCGCGCGCAGGTAAGCCTCCGGGTCCAGCCCATTGAGCTTCGCGGTCTCCACCAAGGTGTAGAAGGCCGCCGCCCGCTCGCCCCCGGCGTCCGAGCCCATGAAAAGGTAGTTCTTGCGCCCCAGGCTCACGCCGCGCAGCGCCCGCTCGGCCGCGTTGTTGTCGATCTCCAGGCGTCCGTCGTCCACATAGCGCGTCAGCGCCCTCCACCGGCCCAGGCTGTAGCCGATGGCCTGGGCGATGTCCGACTTCGCCGACACCCTCGGCAGCAGCTCTTCCAGCCAGGTCCGCATCGCCTTGAGCAGCGGCCCGGCGCGCGCCTGCCGCTGCGCCCGGCGCAGCTCAGGCGGCTGGCCGCGGATCTCGTCCTCGATCGCGTAGAGCGCGCGGATGCGAGCCAGCGCCTGCGCGGCCAGGCTGTCGGGGTCGCGCTTGCTGCTCAGGAACAGGTCCCACCACGGTCGGCGTGCATGCGCCCAGCAGGCGACCTCCCGCACCTGCCCGGTGGCGTACAGCCGGGGCCAGCCTGCGTAGGCATCGGCCTGCAGCGCGCCGCGGAAGCCGCGCAGGTGGTCCTGCGGGTGCTCGCCGCCGCGGTCGGGCGAGTAGGCGAACCAGGCTGCACGCGGGGAAGGGTCGCCGGCAGGCCGGTCATCGCGCACGTAGACCCACAGCCGGGCGGTGCGGGTCTTGCCGGTGCCCGGCGCCAGCACCTTCACCGGCGTGTCGTCGCCGTGGATCTTGTCGCAGGCCATCGCATAGCGGCGGATGGCCGCCACCAGCGGGTCGATCAGCGCGTCGCCCTGGTCCACCCAGCCGGCCATCGTCGAGCGGTCCAGCTCGACCCCGTCGCGGGCATACGTGCCGCTCTGGCGGTACAGCGGTTGGTGGTCGCAATACTTGGCGACCATCACGTGGGCCATCAGCGCCGGCCCGGGCAAGCCGCGGGCGATCGGCCGGCTGGGCGCGGCCGCCTGGAACACCCGCTGGCAGCGCACGCAGGCCAGCTTGGGCCGCACATGGCGCACGACCTTGAAGCGCCCCGGCACGTACTCCAGTTGCTCGGAGACGTCGCGGCCGATCTCGCGCAGCCGGCCACCGCACTGGCCGCAGCCGCAGGGCTGGCCTTGCGCGTCGTGGTGCTCGGGCGTCGTCTCGGGGCGGTGCACATGCGGCTCGCGCGGCAGGTGCGGCGGCAGGCTGCGGTCCACCGATTTGTCGTTCGCGGCGGTGTTGGCCGCGGTGTTGGCCACAGGCGACACCGCTGCGCCGGCCGGCTTCTTCAGTCCAATTCCATCCAGTAGTTCGCCTTCGAGCAGGCTGCCTTGCGGGGCTGGCGTGCCGTCGGCGAAGCGCTCGCTGGCGCTGCCGAAGATCATCCGGTTGCGCCGCGCCAGCTGAAGCTTCAACTTCTGCACCAGCAGGCGCAGCATCTGGATCTCCGCGTCGCGCACCTGCACCACCAGGCGCAGCGCGTCGGCGGGATCGGCACCAGGGGCCTGGTCTTCGGGGTAGTGGAAGTCGTTGGACACAACACCACTGTGCCAAGCAGCGCAAGCGCTGGGCACCCGGGGGATCACCGAGCCAAGTTCATCCAGTACCCGGCACCGCCATCAAGCCGCCAGGTCGGGCGTGTGCGTGCGAATGGGCATGCGCCAATCGATGCCCTCCAGCAACATCGACAACTGTGCCGGGCTCAGCACCACACCGCCGGAGTCCGCCTGGGGCCACACGAAGCGCCCGCGCTCCAGCCGCTTGGCCAGCAGCATCAGGCCCTGGCCGTCGAACCACAGCACCTTCAGGATGTCGCCGCGCCGGCCGCGGAAGACGAACACATGGCCGCAGAACGGGTTGGCCGCCAGCGCGCTCTGCGCCACCGCCGCCAGACCGTCGAAACCCTTCCTCATGTCGGTGTGGCCGGCGACGATCCACACCCGCGTGTTGGCCGGCAGGCCGATCACGGTGTGCTGCCACGCAGGCAGGCCAGCACCAGGCGCAAGGTCGACGGGGCAACGCCTTCGCGGACCCGGACGACGGCGCCGGCCAGTTCGATCTCGACAGCGACCTCGGCCCTCGGCGATGAGGTCACAGCAATCGACGCGGCGGCGATCGTCACCGGCAGCAGGCGCGCGCCCGCTGCGGGCACCTCATCGCCCCTGCCGTGCAACTGCACCCAGCGGCGCAACTGGTTGGCGTTGACCTGGTTGCCCATCGCCAGACCGGCCAGCGACATGCCGGGCTGCAGGGCCTGCTCGACCATCCAGTGCTTGAACTCGGGCAGGTACGTGTGACGGCCGCGCGCGTTGGTCCGCAGCGTGCGCTGACCGCTCCAGATCGGGGTGTGTCCACAGGCTTGCATGTGGACGCATGCTCGGTCCCTCAGCCAGGGTGGGTCAATGCGGCCTTGAGGCCACGCTTACC
>CAYPDO010000722.1:0-2631 GCA_964409495.1 uncultured Bordetella sp. | reverse complement strand
GGCCACCGAGGCCACGTTGATCACCGAGCCGCCCACGCCGCCCGCCCTGGCACGCGCCAGCATGGCCGGCACGAAGGCCTGGATGGTGCGGAACATCGAGCGCACGTTCAGCGTCATGGCCATGTCGAAGTCGGCCTCGGTGCACTCCAGCACCGTGCCGGCATGCACGAAGCCCGCGCCGTTGAACAGCACGTTGACGTCGCGGTGCGCGGCCGCCAGCGCGCGGATGGCGTCGGCATCGGTCACGTCCAGGCGCTGCACCGTGTGGCCGGCGCCCAGTTCTTGGCCCAGGCTGTCGAGCAGACCCGGGTGGATGTCGGTGGCGATCACGCGGGCGCCCTCGGCCGCGAAGGCCAGGGCGGTGGCGCGGCCGATGCCTTGGCCGGCGGCGGTGACGAGGGCGGTCTTACCGGCGAGTCGGGAGGTCATGCGGTGGTCCTGTGAGATGCGGGAAGCGGCGGGCGCTCAGGCCTCGGTGATCAACTGCACCTTGGTGCTGCGGGTCTTGTCGAGTGCCAGGTCGAAGGCCTCGCGCGCCTGGGACAGCGGCAGCTGGGCCGTGATCAGCGGCCGCACATCGATGCGGCGGCTGCGGATGGCCTGCACCGCCCAGTCGAAGGCCAGGTGGGCGCGGAACACGCCGCGGTAATCGAGCTCGCGCGCCATGATCTTGTTGGCCGGGAAGGCCAGCTCATCGGGCAGCGTGCCCACCTGGATGATGCGGCCGCCGCGCTGCGTGACGGTCAGGCAGCCCAGCAGCGCCGCGGGGTGGCCCGCGCATTCAAGGCTCACATGGGCCACATCGGCCAGCGAGGCCAGGTCGACCTGGTCGCTGCGCAGCACCTCGTCGGCGCCGCACTGCAGCGCCACCTGCAGTGCACGCGGCTGCACATCGGCCACGATGACGCGCGCCGCACCGGCCAGGCGCGCGGCCAGTGCCGTCATGCAGCCGATGGTGCCGCCACCGGTGATGAACACCGTCTCGCCCAGCACCGGGCCGGCGCGGTGGATGGCGTGCAAGCCGATCGACAACGGTTCGGCGCAGGCGATCTCGCCCAGGCTGATGTGGTCTTCGGTGATCGGGGTCAGCTGCGCCTCGCCGAGCACGAAACGCTCGCGGAACATGCCCTGCGCATGCGGAAACACGCTGGCGCTGCCCAGGAAGAACATGCTGCGGCACAGGTTGCCGCGGCCGGCGCGGCAGTAGTCGCAGCGGCCGCAGGCATGCGACGGGTTGCAGGCCACGCGATCACCCAGCTTCACCCGCGTGACGGCCTCACCCACCGCATCGACCACGCCCGAGGCCTCATGCCCCGGCACCAGCGGCTGGCGCACGGTGAACGCGCCGACGCGGCCATGGGTGTAGTAGTGCAGGTCAGAGCCGCAGATGCCACCGGCGCCCAGGCGCAGGCGCACATCGTGCGGCCCGAGTGCCGGCGGTGCTTCATCGACCAGGCGCAGGTCGTGCGCGGCGTGGATCTGGCAGGCGAGGGTCATGTCGGGACTTGGTGAACGGTCAGCCGCGGCCCACGAAGGGCATCTTGGTGGCCATCACCGTGGTGAACAGCACATTGGCGCTGAGCGGCAGGCGGGCCATGGCCATGAAGGTGTCGACCACGGCCTGCATGTCCATGCGCGCCTCGGGGCGTACGCTGCCATCGGGCTGGGGCACGCCGGCCGCCATCTTCAGCGTCATGTCGCTGGCCACGTTGCCGATGTCGATCTGGCCCACGGCGATGTCGAAGTTGCGGCCGTCCAGCGCGGCAGCGCGGGTCAGGCCGCTCACCGCATGCTTGGTGGCCGTGTAGGCAATGGAGCCGGGGCGCGGCACATGGGCAGAGATGGAGCCGTTGTTGATGATGCGGCCGCCCTGGGGCGTTTGCGTCTGCATCTGCTTGAAGGCCGCAGACAGGCAGAAGAACATGCCGTGCAGGTTGACATCCACCGCGCGGCGCCATTCGCTGGCCGGCAGATCACCCGGCAAGGTGTTGGGCAGCGACACACCGGCGTTGTTGAACAGCAGGTCGAGCCGGCCAAAACGCTGGCGCAAGGTGTCGAACAGCGCCGCCACCGCGTGCTCGTAACTTATATCGCAGGGCAAGGCATGGGCACGGCCGGCCGCGTCGCCGGCGGCCGCAGCGGCCTCGGCCAGCGCCTCGGTGCGGCGGCCCACCAGGGCCACGGTCCAGCCCTCGGCCAGGAGGGCCAGCGCACACGCGCGGCCGATGCCGCTGCTGGCGCCGGTGACGAGGGCGTACATGTGGTTGGCAGTGCTCATGGGTGGCAGGAATCAGTGGTTGTCTTTCGGGACGAAGGCGCCGCGCTTGCCGCGCAGGAAGTCGAGGTCGACCCCTTCGTCGGCCTGCAGCACATGGTCGACATAGAGTTTCCAATACCCACTGTCCAGCGGCGGCGTGGGCGGCGCCCAGTGTGCGCGGCGGCGCTCGAGTTCGGCGTCGTCCACATGCAGATGCAGGCTGCGCGCCTGCACATCCAGTGTGATCAGGTCGCCGTTCTGAACCAGGGCCAGCGTGCCGCCGGCCGCGGCCTCGGGTGCGGTGTGCAGCACCACCGTGCCGTAGGCGGTGCCGCTCATGCGCGCATCGCTGATGCGCACCATGTCGGTGATGC
>CAYPDO010000721.1:0-2631 GCA_964409495.1 uncultured Bordetella sp. | reverse complement strand
TGACCTGGCGGACGTCCTGCCCGTCGATGGTGACGCGCCCGCTGCTCACGTCATAGAAGCGGTACATCAGCCGTGCCAGCGTGCTCTTGCCGGCGCCCGAGGCACCGACCACGGCCACCGTCTTGCCGGCCGGAATCTCGAAGCTCACGCCATGCAAGATCGGCCGGCTGGGGTCGTAGGCGAAGTGCACGTCCTCGAAGCGCAGCACGCCGTGGCGCACCACCAGGTCGCTGGCACCGGGCGCGTCGGCCACCTCGCGCTCACGCTCGAGCAGGCCGAACACCTTGTCGAGATCGGTCAGGCTCTGCTTGATCTCGCGGTAGAGCACGCCCAGGAAGTTCAGGGGCATGTACAGCTGGATCAGGAAGGCATTGACCATCACCAGGTCGCCCAGCGTCAGCCGGCCGTCAACCACGCCCTGGGTGGCGCGCCACAGCATCGCCACCAGGCTGGCGGCAATGATCAGCTGCTGGCCGGTGTTCAGCAGCGACAGCGTGGTCTGGCTCCTGACCTGGGCGCGGCGGAAGGCCTCGAGGCCCTCGTCATAGCGGCGGGCCTCGAAGGCCTCGTTGTTGAAGTACTTCACCGTCTCGAAGTTCAGCAGCGCATCGATGGCGCGGCTGTGGGCCTTGGAGTCGTACTCGTTCATCTCGCGCCGGAAGCGCGAGCGCCACTCGGTGACGCTGACGGTGAAGCCGATGTAGACCACCAGCGCGGTCAGCGTGATCCACACGTAACCGAGATCGAACTTCGCGCCCAGCACGGCCAGCACCAGGGCCACCTCCACCAGCGTGGGCACGATGGTGTAGAGCGAGTAGCTCACCAGCGACTGCAGCGCGCGCGTGCCGCGCTCGATGTCGCGCGTGAGGCCGCCGGTCTGGCGCTCAAGGTGGAAGCGCAGGCTCAGCGAATGCAGGTGGCCGAAGACCTGCAGCGCGATCTGCTTGCTGGCGCCGAAGCTCACCTTGGCGAACACCAGCTCGCGCAGCTCGGTGAACACGCTGGTCGACAGGCGCAGCCCGGCATAGGCCAGCAGCAGGCCCACCGGCACCACCAGCACGGCGCGCGGGTCTCCGGCCTTGAGGTCGAGCGCGTCGATCAGATGCTTGAGCAGCACCGGCACCGCCACATTGGCCGCCTTGGCCGCCACCAGGAAGCCCAGCGCCAGCAGCACGCGCCCGCGCCAGGCCCACAGGTAGGGCAGCAGGCGCCGCAAGGTCTGCCAGTCTGATCGGGGACCGGCGGCGGCATCGGCAATGGGCAGGTTCAGGGCGGGAGCAGAGCGGCGCATGCGGGCAGTTGGGGCTGGCAGGATGAATCCGGGGGGCAGGTCGGGACGTGGGCGGACAATGGCGCCGACCGAACCCTGCAGGTGATGCCGATGACCGAGTCTTCCACCCCAACACCCGCCGCGCCCGCGCTCACCGGCCCCCTGAGTTTGCCCGATGGCAGCGAACTGGTGCTGCGCGTGATGCCGCTGCCGGCCGATGTGAACGGCAATGGCGACATCTTCGGCGGCTGGCTGATGGCCCAGGTGGACCTGGCCGGCGCAGTGCTGCCGGCGCGCATCGCCAAGGGGCGCATCGCCACCGTGGCGGTGAACCAGTTCGTCTTCAAGCAGCCGGTGTCGGTGGGTGACCTGGTGAGCTTCTATGCCCGCGTCGAGCGCATCGGCAACACCTCGATCACCGTGCATGTGGCGGTGTATGCCGAGCGCAACCCGGCCAACCTGCAGGTGGTGAAGGTGACCGAGGCCAACCTCACCTATGTGGCCATCGACCACGACGGCAAGCCGCGGCCGGTGCCGCGCAGCTGAATCAGAGCCGCGGCACCACCGCGCTGGCGATGTGGGTGGCCAGCGCCTCGCCCCACAAGCGGTAGAGCGGCGCGCCGGGATGAAAGCCGTCGCGCGCCAGCAGCGTGGTGTCGTCCAGCGGCAGGTCGAAGGGCAGATGGCTGACCTGCGGCTGCAGCGCCGCCCAGCGGCGCAGCGCGGCCTCATGCGCTGCGGCATCGCGCCCGGCCAGCCAGCGCAGGGGTTGCGGCAGGCCGGCAAAGCGATGCATCGGCGGCACCGGCGTCATCACCACCTGGCGCACGCCGGCCTGCTGCTGCAGCGCCTGCACCAGGGCCTCGCGGTGGCGCAGCGCGGCGGCGGGCGGCACCTGGTCGACCACATCGTTGACACCGGTCACCACCACCGCCACGTCGGCGGGCTGGGCGTCGCCCACCAGGGCCTGGGCCTGGGCCGTGGTGACGCCTGAGCGGGCGCACAGCTGCCAGGCCACGCGCCGGCCCAGTTGCGCCGCCAGCGCGCGGCTCAGGTGCCCGGCCAGGGCCTGGCGTTGGTGATCCACCCCCACGCCGGCCGCTGATGAATCGCCCAGGATCAGCAGCGACAGCCCATGCTCGCCGCGCCCGGCGCTGCCCTGGCGCGGGCCGGCGGCCTCGGGCAGCCTGGGCAGGCGCCGGCGTGTGATCGCCGCCTGCGGAATCACCAGCGGCGCCAGTGCCAGCTTGAGCAGCAGCGACATGGCCAGGGTGTGAAAACGCGGAGGGCCCGGATGGCCGCGCCGGTCAGAACTTGCTGAAGTCGGGCCTGCGCTTCTCGAAGAAGGCCTGGAAGGCCTC
>CAYPDO010000720.1:0-2632 GCA_964409495.1 uncultured Bordetella sp. | reverse complement strand
AGCGGGATCACCAGCTTGCGCCGCACATAGTCGCCCAGCAGCGACTCGTGCATCACCGAGACGGTGGGCGCGTCCTTGGCCACCAGGCGGGCGTTGAGCTGGTCGTAGTAGGGCCCCCACTCGGTGACCTGGGTCTTGACCACGATGCCATCGGGATTGGTGGCATTGAAGCGGTTGACCAGCGCGGTGATGATGCCGCACTCGCCGCTGGCCTGGCTGGCATCGGTGGTGCGGCCGTATTTGGCCTCGCAGCTGCCGAAAAAGCGCATCAGCGTGATCTCGGTGCCCTTGAGCGAGGGCGCGGCGGCGGGCACCGCGGCGGGCGGCGTGGCCAGCGCGGGCGGCAGGGCCGCAGTGGCCACCAGGCTGGCGGCGGCCAGCAGGCTGCGGCGGCTGAAGCTGTGCAACAGGGTCATCGGGCGTGCACCGTTCAACGGCGACCGGTGCCGGCCACGGCCGTCACCAGGTACTTCTGGAAAAACGCATACACCAGCAGCACCGGCAGCGCGGCGAACACCGCCTGGGCCATCAGAAAGCCCAGGCCTTCGGATTGCGCGTAGTTCGATTGCATCGAGGCCAGGCCGCGGGTGAGGGTGTACATCTCGGGCTTGGTGGCGATCACCAGCGGCCACACGTAGTCGTTCCACGAGCCCAGGAAGGTGAAGATGCCCAGCGTGGCCTGGGCCGGCAGCGTGAGCGGCAGCATCACGCGCCAGAAGGTCTTGAAGCGGCTGGCGTTGTCGAGCATGGCGGCCTCTTCCAGCTCGGCCGGGATGGCACGGAAATACTGCGTCATCAGGTACACGCCGAAGGGGCCGGCCAGGCCGGGCAGGATCAGGCCGGCATGGGTGTTGGTGAGCTCCAGCGACGACATCAGCCGGTGCAGCGGGATGAAGATGGCCTGGCCCGGCACGGCCAGGCCCAGCAGCACCAGCGCATACAGCCAGCGCCGGCCCGGGAACTCGGTGCGTGCGAAGCCGTAGCCGGCCAGGCTGCTGAGCACCAGCACGCCGGCCGTCTGCACCAGCGCCACGATGGCGCTGTTGGCCAGCCAGCGGAACACCAGCGAGGCCTTCAGGATGTCGGTGTAGTTCTCCAGCGTGTAGGGCGGGCCCAGAAACACGTCGGCGCGCGACATCAGCAGCTCGTTGGGCTTGAGCGAGAGCGCCAGCACCCACAGCATCGGCGCCAGCCACACCAGGGCCAGCAGCATCACGCCCCACAGCACCAGGCGGTCGAACAGCGATCGTTGCGGTCCCATGTTCAACGTCCTGCCCTGGGGGCGCGCTCAAGCCACAGCTGCAGCGACACGCCGGCCAGCATCACCACCATCAGCACCTGGGTGGCGGCCGAGGCATAACCCAGCGTCAGCGCGACGAAGCCCTGCTCGTAGATGAACTGCACGATCGGCCGCGTGCTGTTGCTGGGGCCGCCGGCAGTGAGCAGCATGACCTGCGGAAACACCTGCACCTGGCGCAGGATCTCGATCACCACCACCAGCACCATGCTGCGGCGCAGGCTGGGCAGCGTGATGCGCCAGAAGGTGCGCCAGCGCCCGGCGTTGTCGAGCGCGGCGGCCTCGTAGAGTTCATGCGGGATCTGCTGCAGCGCCGACAGGAACAGCATCATCGGCAGGCCGATCACCCACCAGGTGGTGACGAAGGCCAGCGCTGGCATCGCGGTAGATTGCGTGGTGAGCAGGGCCAGGTCCGGGATGCCGATGGCCGCGGCCATCTGCGCGATCAGGCCGCGGTCGGGCATCATCGCCAGCATCCACACCAGCGCCACCACGCTGACCGACAGCACCGAGGCGCCGAAGAACAGCGCGCGCAGCCCGGTGTAGACCTTGCCGGGGCGGTTCAGCGCGAGCGCCAGGCCCAGGCCCAGCAGCACGCAGGCCGGCACCGTGAAGCCCACGAAGCGCAGCGTGTTCCACAGCACCTGGTGGAACACGTCGTCGTCGAGCAGGTTGCGGAAGTTCTCCAGCCCGATGTAGTGGCTGTCGTCGGCCAGCAGGTCGTGGTCGTGGAAGCTGATGTAGATGCCGTGCAGCAGCGGCCAGGTGACCAGCCACACGTGCACCAGCACGAAGGGCAGCACGAACAGCGCATGGCTGGCGCGCTTGCGGCGCACGCCGGCGCCTTCGTCGGCGCGGGCGGCGCCCAGGCCGGGCGCCGGGTTCAGGGACAGGGTGGTGCTCATCGCGGGCCCTGCCTCAGGCCTGGCGTGCCAGCGGCAGCGGGATCACCGCGGCGCCGGCATCGGCCAGCGGCGCGGCGTGGCCGCGGCCGCTGGCGTCAAACAGCTGCAGCTCGCCGGTGTGCACGGCCAGGTTCACCGCCTCGCCGCGCTGCGGCTGGGCACTGCCGGCAGTGGCGATCAGCGTGTGGCCGCCGGGCAGGGCCACATGCACCAGGGTGCGCTCGCCCAGAAACTCCACCAGCTCCACCGTGCCGCGCAGCGGGCCGCTGTCGGCCAGCAGCAGGTTCTCGGGCCGCAGGCCCAGGCTCAGCGCGCCGGCCGGCACACCGGCGCCGGCGATGGCCGTGGCCAGGCGCTGCCCGCCCGGGGCCAGCACGCTGCAGTGGCCGCTGGCGTCGTCGGGGCCGCGTTCCACCGGCAGCAGGTTCAT
>CAYPDO010000719.1:0-2633 GCA_964409495.1 uncultured Bordetella sp. | reverse complement strand
CGCTCATCGTCACCTTCGACGAGCGCCGGCGGGAGTTGGTGCGCTACGAAGGCCGTGTGCCGCCGGCGGTGCTGCGCGACGGCCGCCTGCGCGCGCTGGATGCGCGGGTGGACTACGCGATGGCCGTGCCGTCCTACCGATGAGCGCATCGCAGATCGGCCTGCCCCTCAGAGGCCTGGCCGCAGCCACCGCCTGCCGCTTGCCGCTGAACGCCAGCAGCTTGTCGTGGCCGCACTCGCCGCAGCTCAGCCTCAGAAGCCCGTGCGCCAGGATGCCGCACGCGCGGAAGGTATCGACCTCCTCCTGGATGAACCGGGGCAACGCGGCGCCGGTGCGGGCCTCGGTGTCGGCGATGACGTTGGCGGCGTGCTGCCGCACCAGGCGGTACAGCGTGGTCTGCTCGGGGCGGTGGCGTTCGCAGTGCGGTCGGCCGGGACCGTCAGACAGGCGGGAGGCCGATGCGGGCCTGACATTGGCGCTCCAACATGTCCCATGCCGCCACCCCCGCCGTCGGATCGCGGGCATGGCGACCCAGGCGAACCCTTCGCCAGCTGCCCTGCGCAGGTGCCGGCCCTGCTGTGCGCCGCATCGGCGGTCACATTGCGGGTGGCCTTCAGCCAGCACGCTCGTTGACGGCTGCCGTCAAGCGCAGCCCGAGCGGCCGGACCGGCGCCCGCACGATGCCTGGCGCCATGCATGCACCGGCCGATCAGCGCACGCCGGCCAGACAGGCAGGCGGCTGCTGGTTGCGGACCAGCCACACCGCGCGGGCGCTGCTGCGGTCGCAGGTCTCGTTGCCGCCCACGCCACAGCCCTGGCCCCAGGGAACGGGCAAGCTGCCTGGGCCTGAAGTCCAGAACCAGGTGACGGGCAAGTCTGGAAATGCCTGGGCATCGGCACCCGCCCCATCGTCGCCGCCCAGCAAGGCCTGCAACTCCGCGGTCGCCGGCAGCCGCCAGCGGCCGCCGTCATGCGCTGCGGCCTGTTCAAGCGCCTCGTCTGCATGCAGCTTGCTCGGCAGGCCGACACAGCCCAGATCGGGCTGCCAGCGCTGCCCGAGTGCGCAGCGCTGCCACAACAAGCCACTGCGCCGGTCACAGACCGTGTCCGCCCGGACCATGAAGCGCGACGCGGTGGCCGGCGCGGCGGCTTGTGGCCCGGCGGGCTGCGCGGTGGCCGGCAGGGCAAGCGCGGTGCTGCCTGCCGCCACCGCCAGCGTCCACAACCATGCCCGGACAAGCCGCCTCCTGGTGGCCCGCACCGCCCACCACTGCAACGGGCCCCTGCCCGACAAGGGCACCAACGGCGCGGCGTGCACCCCGGGCCTCTCAAGGTGCCGGCAAGGCGCGTCCGCTGCGCACCAGGCGCAGCAGATCGCGGTTGGTGTGCGGCGGAAAGTAGTGGTTGGCGCGCCCGTCTTCAAACCGCACGTACCACGCGACAGCGCGGTCGCGGTTGTCGGTGGCCCAGAAGTACAGCGGCGGCGTGTCTGGGAAGGCGCCGGTGTCGATCGATGGGCTGGATCCCGGCCGCACGATCGAGAGCAGTTCATCCAGCGTGGGCACGCGCCACCCGTCCTGTTGGCGCTGCAGGGCCTCGGCAAAGCCGAGCCGCAAGGGCTCACCCAGGCAGCGCGTGGCGGCCGCATCCCAGCGCTGGCCCAGGCTGCACCGTTGCCAGGTGAGATCGGTCTTGCGGTCATAGACCCGGTCCCCCTGGGCCAGCAGGCGCCCGGGCGACTGCACGGCCACTCCGGCCTGCGGCGGGGCCGGCGCCCCGCCGGTCGGCGCCTGCTGCGCGGCGGCGCCCAAGGCCAGCAGCAGCCCCGCCATGAGCGCGCAGGCTGCGCGGCCGGCAAGCGGTGTCAGACGCCTGCGCATGACAGGCGACATGGGCGGCCTGTGCTGCCGGTGCCGCTTGAAGGGGTTGGCGATGGCCGGCATCGGATTCACAGCCGCTGGGCCAGCAGCACCAAGCCCGTGCCCGCGATGGCCAGGGACACGGTCGCGCCCACACCACGCTCGATGCGGCAGCGCCGGGCCAGCATGATCAGCGGCAACGCTGCGGCCAGCAGGGCCAGCTGGCCGATCTCCACGCCCAGGTTGAACATCAGCAACGCGCCCAGCATGTCCTCGCCGAGCCCCATGGCGCGCAGCACATCGCTGAAACCCACGCCGTGCACCAGGCCGAACAGGAACACCAGCACGGCCTGGCCTGCCAGCGCCGGACCGAACCACCGCCGGCCCGCTGTACCGTCCACGGCCACGGTGATGTCGGCTGTGGTGGCAGCACCGCCGGCGCTGCTGCGCCGCAGGCGCCAGCCCAGGCGGCGCAGGTTCTCCAGCCCGATGTAGACGATGGTCAGGGCGATCAAGGGCTCGGCCACGGCCGTGGGCACCGACAGCGTGCCCAGCGTGGACAGCGCCAAGGTCAGTGTGTGGGCCACAGTGAAGGCGGACACCAGCACCAGCAGCCTGCGCCAGTCGCGGTGCAGCAATGCCAGGCCGACCACGAACAGCACATGGTCCAGCCCCATGAAGATGTGCTGCCAACCCAGCTGGATGAAGCCGGGGTCCAACTGCGCCCAGCGCAGGCTGCCCAGGCTGGGTTTGGCTGCCTGCACCCGCGGCAGG
>CAYPDO010000718.1:0-2639 GCA_964409495.1 uncultured Bordetella sp. | reverse complement strand
GTGGTCGCAACCTCAGCGGCATGGCCGGCACGGCCACCACCGCCAGCGGCAGCTTGAACGCCAGCTGGGAGCTTGACCTGTTCAGCGGCCAGCGCGCCGCCGCCGAGGCCGGCGCGGCCGAGGCCAGCGCGGCCCACGCAGACTGGCATGCCGCCCGCGTCAGCCTGGCCGCCGACGTGGCGCAGGCCTATGTTCAGCTGCGTCTGGCGCAGGCGCGCGAGGAAAGTGCCGAACTGGACACACGCTTTGCCGAACAGCTGGCCGGCTGGGGCCGGGCTCAGTACCAGGCCGGCCTGCTGAGTGCCAGCGACGCGGCGCTGTTGAACACCGAGCGCGCAGTGGCCTCGGCCAACCGCAGCCAGTGGCGAGCCGAGGCGCAGATTGCGCTGCAGACCCTGGCCTTGCTGTGCGGCCAGCGCGCCGAGGTGCTGGCCGCTGAGCTGGCGCCGCCGGACATTGCAGAGCAGGGCTTCGACCTGCGCCGCAGCCAGCCGCGCGCGCCGGCCTTCGACGTGGCAGGACTGCCCGCCCAGCTGCTGGCGCAGCGCCCCGACCTGGCCGCCGCACACCGGCGCTGGATTGCCGCGCTGCAGCAGCAGCGCAGCATCGAGGCCCAGCGCTGGCCCCAGCTCAGCCTGGCCGCGATGGCCGGCGAGACGCGGCTGCGTGCGGGCGGCGCCAGCAGCGGTGCATCGACCTGGTCGTTCGGGCCGTCGCTGAGCCTGCCGCTGTTCGACGCCGGGCTGCGCAAGGCCCGCGCCGAGGGCGCCGAGGCCGCCGCCGACGAGGCCGCCGCCGCACTGCAGGCCCGCTGGCAGCAGGCCGTGGCCGAGGTCGAGCAGCAGCTGCAGCGCGTGGCCGCCAGCGTCGAGCGCGAGCGCGAGGTGGACGCCGTCAGGCGCGAATGGGAGGGCATCGCCCTGCGCACCGGCGCCCAGGCCCAGGCCGGGCTGCAAAGCGGTGCGCAGCGCAACACCACCTACCGCAACGCACTGGCCGCCTATGACGCCGTGCTGGGCGTGCGCGCCGAGCAGGCGCTGGCCTGGGTCGGCCTGTATCGCGCTCTGGGTGGCGGCTGGAAGGAATGACGCCGCGCACCCGCTGCGGCCGCGCAGAACGCGGGCCGGCTCGGGCCTGGCCCGGTACTTCGCCCGGCGCTTTGCCCGGCGCTTTGGCCGACATGTGGCCCGCCACCCATACCGCAGACATGGCCGCGCGCGCCCCCATTTGCAACGGATCCAAGACATGAACACCCGCATGACCCCCCTCTTCGGCACCCCCCTGACGCTCGCGCTGGCCGCGGCCTTCTTCGTCGTGCTGTCTGGCCCCGTCAAGGCGCAGCAGGGGGCCGCCAGCGCCGCCCCCAGGCCGGCCCTGACCGTCAAGCGCGTGCTCGTGCAGACGGCCAACTGGCCGCAGACGATGTCGGCCACCGGCTCCATCGCCGCATGGCAGGACGTGATCATCGGCGCCGAGATCGGCGGTCAGCGGCTGGCCGTGCTGAACGTCGACGTTGGAGACCGCGTCCGCAAGGGTCAGTTGCTGGCCCGGCTGAGCCCCGGCACGCTGGAGGCCGACCTCGCGGCGGCCAAGGCTGCGCTGCTGGAGGCACAGGCCGCCGCCCGTGAGGCCGCGCAGACCGCCCAGCGCGTGAAGACGCTGCAGGGCAGCGACGCGTTGTCGGCGCAGGCGATTGATCAGGCGCTGGCCGCCGATGCCGCGGCACAAGCCCGCGTGGCCGCAGCCACGGCCCGTGTGCAGGCCGATCAGCTGCGCCTGTCGTACACGCAGATCACCGCACCGGACGATGGCGTCATCAGCGCCCGCATCGCCACGCCTGGCGCACTGGTGCAGGCGGGCCAGGAGTTGTTCCGGCTGCAGCGACAGGGCCGGCTGGAGTGGCGAGCCGAGGTGCCTGGTGCCGAGCTGGCGCAGCTGAAGGCGGGCCAGAAGGTGCGCCTGCAGCCCAGCGGCGCCCCGGCGCTGGAAGGCCGGGTGCGCCGCGTCGCACCGCAGGTCGATGCCCAGACCCGCAACGGGCTGGTCTACGTGGACCTGAAGGCTGGCGAGGCGCTGCGCGCCGGGCTGTTTGCACGCGGCGACTTCGTGCTCGGCGAGAGCGCTGCGCTGACGCTGCCGCAAAGCGCCGTGCTGCTGCGCGACGGCTTCAGCTACGTGTTCCGCATCGACGGCAACAAGGTGCGCCAGCAGAAGGTGCAGGTCGGCCGCCGCGAAGCCGACCGCATCGAGCTGCGCTCGGGCCTGGCCGCAGGCGCCGCGGTGGTCGAGTCCGGCGTGGGCTTTCTGGCCGACGGCGACACGGTGCGCGTGGCGCCCTGAGGAGCACAACGATGTTCAATGTCTCCCGCTGGAGCGTCGCCAACCCGGTGCCGGCCATCATGCTGTTCCTGATGCTGACCGCGGCCGGGCTGTATGGCTTCAGATCCATGAAGGTGCAGCAGTTCCCCGACATCGAGCTGCCCACCATCGTTGTCACGGCGTCGCTGCCGGGCGCCGCGCCCGCGCAGATGGAAACCGAGGTGGCCCGCAAGATCGAGAACTCGATTGCCGCGGTGCAGGGCGTCAAGCACATCTACACCAAGGTGCAGGACGGCACGGTCACAATCAGTGCCGAATTT
>CAYPDO010000717.1:1527-2641 GCA_964409495.1 uncultured Bordetella sp. | reverse complement strand
GGGGGCTCGGTCAGGGGGCGAAGCGGGCGCTCCGGAACAACCCGGCATTGTATGCGCCGTGCCGGTGCCGGATGTCACCACGACATGGCACCATCGCCGGCATGTCGCATGAGGTCGAGCTGAAGTTCCGCATCCCCGCGTCGCGTCTGGCGGCACTGCGCCGCGGCGTGGCCACGGCCAGCGCCCGGCGCCTGACGCTGGCCGCCCGCTACATGGAAACCGCCGAGGGCGACCTGGCCCGCGCCCGCGTGGCGCTGCGCCTGCGCCAGGAAGGCGAGGGCTGGGTGCAGACCCTCAAGGCCGAGGGCCGCGTGGCGCTGCAGCGCCTGGAACACAACGTGCCGCTGCCGGCCCATGCCGCGCCGATGCTGGACATCGCCCGCCACGACGGCAGCGAGGCCGGCGCGCGCCTGCGCGAGGTGCTGGCGGGCGCCCGCAACGCCACGCTGCGCGAGCATTACGCCACCGCCGTGCAGCGCACCTGGCGCCGCGTGCGCCACCAGGGCGCGCTGATCGAGCTGGCGCTGGACGAAGGCGAGATCCGTGCCGGCACGTTGAGTCTGCCGGTGTGCGAGATCGAGTTCGAGCTGGTGCAGGGCGCGCCGCAGGCCCTGCTCGACCTGGCCGCGCGCTGGGTGACGCGTTTCGAGCTGTGCCTGGATGTGCGCAGCAAGAGTGAACGTGGCCATGCGCTGGCGCTGCAGGCGCGGCGCGCCGATGGCACGCCGGCGCAGGCCGTCAGCCCGCCCACGAAGGCGCGCACGCCGGTGGTCGATGCCGCCGGCGATGCCGCGTCCGCACTCGCCGTGATGCTGGGCGAGGGGCTGCAGCAGGCCCTGGCCAATGCCAGCCAGATCGCCGACGGCTGCTGGCAACCCGAACACCTGCACCAGCTGCGCGTGGGCCTGCGCCGGCTGCGCAGCGTGCTGCGCCTGTATGCGCCGCTGCTGCCGGGCGTGGACGACGCACTGCAGGCTGCATTGGCGCAGCTGTTTGCGCAGCTGGGCACGGCGCGCGACCGCGATGTGCGCGACGCCACCCTGTGGCCGGCCCTGCGCGCCGCCGGTGCGCCGCCGCTGGCTGCGGCCGCGCCGCCCGCACCCGCCGGGGCACC
>CAYPDO010000717.1:0-1427 GCA_964409495.1 uncultured Bordetella sp. | reverse complement strand
CACCGCCGGCCGCGCAGGCCGCCACCGTGTTGCCGGCGCTGCTGACCGCGCCCGACACCCAGCTGCGCTGGCTGCAGCTGCTGGCGCTGACGCTGCCGCCGCCATCGGCCCAGGCCGGCGCCGCCGCCGCCACGCCCGCGCCCGATCTGCGCGTGCTGCTGGCGCAGCCGCTGCGCCGCCTGCTGCGCCAGGTGCGGCGCGATGCGCGTGGCTTTGCCGCACTGGACGATGCCGCCCGGCACCGCCTGCGCCGGCGCATCAAGCGCCTGCGCTATGCCGCCGAGCTGAGTGCCAGCCTGTGGCCGGCGCGGCCGCTCGGGCGCTTCCTCAAGGCCCTGCAGCGCGCCCAGGAACCGCTGGGCGATCTCAACGACGCCGTGGTGGCGGCCGCCTACTGCCGCGAGCTGGCCGTGCGCCAGCCCGAGGCCTGGTTTGCCGTGGGCTGGCTGGCCGCGCGCCATGACGCGGCAGTGGCCGCCTGCGCCGAACCGATGGCCGCGCTCACCGGGCTGCGCGGGCCCTGGTCAGGCTGAGCCGGCGGGGGCGCCGGGCGGGCTTACCGCCGCGGCCACGTCGGCGACGCCAGGCACGATCTGCTCCGCGCCGATCTCGGCCTCGAAGCCCGAGCGCCGCACCAGTCCCAGCGGCTGCGGATTCACATTGGCCAGCACCAGGGCCACGCCCATGCGCTGCAGCGCGCCGTGCAGCTGGCGCAGCGCATCCAGGCCCGAGGTGTCCATCGAGATCAGGCGGTGCATCTCCAGCACCACGGCACGCGTACCGGCCGGCACCTGGGCCGGCAAGGCCTCGATCTTGCCCACCGCGCCGAAGAACAGCGAGCCGTACAGCTCGAAGGCCACCACGCCCGGTGGCAGCGGCAGGGCGCTGTCATGCGGCTGCACCGAGAACAGCGTGCTCATGCGGTAGATGAAGAAGCCGCAGGCCATCAGCAGGCCCACCTCCACAGCCACCGTCAGGTCGAACACCACGGTGAGAATGAAGGTGCCCAGCAGCGTGGCGCGGTAGGGCAGCAGAAAGTGCTTGAGCCGCGCGAACTCGCGCCACTCGCCCATGTTCCAGGCCACGAAAAGCAGGATGCCGGCCAGCGCCGCCAGCGGCACATGCACGGCCAGCGGCGCGGCCACCAGCACCACTGCCAGCAGCGTGGCCGCATGCACGATGCCGGCCACCGGAGACACCGCACCGGCCCGCACATTGGTGACCGTGCGCGCGATGGTGCCGGTGGCCGGAATGCCGCCGAAGAACGGTGTCACCAGGTTGGCCACACCCTGGGCCATCAGCTCCTGGTTCGGATCGTGGCGCGGATGCTGGGGCGCCATGTTGTCGGCCACCCGTGCGCACAGCAGCGATTCGATGGCGCCCAGCAGCGCGATGGTGATGGTGGGAATCACCAGCTGCTTGGCCGT
>CAYPDO010000716.1:0-2649 GCA_964409495.1 uncultured Bordetella sp. | reverse complement strand
CGACACCTCGTCCAGGCCCGAGATGCGCTGCAGGCGGCGCACGTTGTCGGCCACTCAGGGGTGCAGCGCGCCCAGCACCGGGGCCATGGCGGCCTCGCGCGCGGCGCCCTCGGCGATGCATTCCTTGTAGGCGTCGTAACCCAGCAGGTTCACGCCGTAGGAGCCGGTCAGGTCGTAGAAGCGGTTGCCGTCCAGATCCTCCACCATCACGCCCGACGAGGACTGCACGAAGCCGCCCAGCTTCAGGTGCGCACGCAGGTAGGGGCTGTACTGGAAGGGCACGCGGTAGCTGCCGGTGAACTGCAGGTCCGAGATGCCCTCGCGCGCCTGTGCGGTGAGCGCGGCGCTTTTCGGGTAACGCCGGGCGTACAGGTCGCACAGCGCGGCAAAGCCGGCGCGGCGGCGCGCCTGCACCTCGGCCGGGGCCCCATCCGAGTCGAAGAAGCGCGCCTCGTCGTAGGCATAACCCGGAATCAGCGAGGCCACGCGCTTGGCCATGCGCGAGTGCCCGGCCAGCGAGCGGTGCTTGGCGCGCGACAGCTCGAGCCGGCGCTTGATGCGCGGCAGCGCCAGGCCCAGCGCGCCGATCGCGGCGAGGGCGGAGAGGGTCAAAGTTTCGTCCATGGTGGCTGCAGTTGAGAGACCCGCGATAAATACCAAGCCCACAAGACAAGCCCATGAAAGCCAGCCCTTCCAGCCCCACCATGAAGCCCAGCCTGCTGCAACGCCTTGTGCAGAACGAGGACCTGAACTTCCTGCTCACCAACCGCGTGCCACGCCAGGCGCTCACGCACCTGGTGGGCTGGTACAGCCGCATCCGCAGCCCGCTGCTCGCGCGGCTGTCGATCTGGGTGTGGCGGCGCTTCACCGAGCTGGACCTGCGTGACGCGAAGCAGCAGCACTTCGACAGCCTGCATGCCTGCTTCACGCGTGAGCTGGTGCCGGGCGCGCGCCGGGTCGATGCGCGCCACGAGGTGTTTGCCAGCCCCTGCGACGCCATCGTGGGCGCCTGCGGGCCGGTGCAGGGCACGCAGGTGTTCCAGGCCAAGGGCTTTCCGTACCAGCTGGACGAGCTGTTCGGCCCCAGCCAGGACACCACGCCCTTCCACGATGGCCACTACGTGACGCTGCGGCTCACGTCGGCCATGTACCACCGCTTCCATGCGCCGCACGACGCCACGCTGGAGCATGTCACCTACCTCAGCGGCGACACCTGGAACGTCAACCCGGTGGCCCTGCAGCGGGTCGAAAAGCTCTACTGCCGCAATGAGCGCGCGGTGCTGAACCTGCGCCTGAAGCAGGGCGGGCACCGCGTGGCGCTGGTGCCGGTGGCGGCCATCCTGGTGGCCAGCATCCGCCTGCACTGCCTGGACGTGCGCCTGCACCTGCGCTACCGCGGCCCCAACGAGATCGACTGCAGCGAACCGTTCGCCAAGGGCCAGGAGATGGGCTGGTTCGAGCATGGCTCGACCATCATCGTGTTCGTGCCGCCGGGCTTCACGCTGGCCGAAGGCGTGGCGCCGGGCGCCCGGGTGCGCATGGGCCAGGCGCTGCTGCGGCTGCCGGCGCAGCGCTGAGCGGTTCCCCGTGCCTGGGGCCGGGTGCCTCGGGCTGGACGCGTCGGGCGTGGGTTACTGGCGCGCGGCCAGGCTGCCGGGCTGCGGCAGTGGCGCCGGGGCCGGCGCCGGTCGGCTGAGCGCCGGGCGCGGCGCGGCCAGCAGCTGCGGCATCAGCTGCGCGCTGCGGTCCACGATCTCCAGCCGGCCGTCGTGGTGCTCCACCAGCGCGGTGAGGCTTTCCACCCAATCGCCGTCGTTGCAGTACAGCACGCCGTCGATGGTGCGGATCTCGGCATGGTGGATGTGGCCGCACACCACGCCGTGCACGCCGCGCTTGCGCGCCTCGCGCGCCACGGCCATCTCGAAGTCGCTGATGAAGCTGACCGCGCGCTTGACCTTGAGCTTCAGGTACTTCGACAGGCTCCAGTACGGCAGGCCCAGGCGCGCACGCGCGCTGTTGAACCAGTGGTTGACCTTGAGCGTGAACTCGTAGGCCGCATCGCCCACGTAGGCCAGCCACTTGGCGCACTGGATCACGCCGTCGAACATGTCGCCATGCGTGATCCACAGGCGCTTGCCGTCGGCGGTGGTGTGGATGCACTCGTCCATCACGTCCACGCCGCCGAAGTTGTGCGCCACGTACTTGCGCGCGAACTCGTCGTGGTTGCCGGGCACGAAGATCACCCGCGTGCCCTTGCGCGCCTTGCGCAGCAGCTTCTGCACCACGTCGTTGTGCGCCTGCGGCCAGTACCAGCTGCGGCGCAGCTGCCAGCCGTCGATGATGTCGCCGACCAGGTACAGCGTGTCGCACTCGGTGGACTTCAGGAAGTCCAGCAACGCATCCGCCTGGCAGCCCGGCGTGCCCAGGTGGATGTCCGAGATCCACAGCGTGCGGTAGTGCAGCGTGGCGGTCGACTCGTCCGTGTGGGTGGGGGCGGTCTGCATGGCCCCGCATGCTCGGGGCAGGCCATGACGCGCCGGTGAAAAGGTCATGAAAGTTCAATGACCCCCGCTTGTTCAAGGATGTTCACGCCCCACCCGGCGGTGCCTTGTGACACCCCTCACGCGCGGCCATGATGCGCCTCGCACC
>CAYPDO010000715.1:0-2660 GCA_964409495.1 uncultured Bordetella sp. | reverse complement strand
CGCCCGGGCCGGCAAGGGCCGCAATGCCGGCGCCATCCGCCTGCCCAGCGTGCAGGAGTGCATGGCCGACTGATCCCATCGCCACCGGTCGGCCAGTGCCGGACTCGAGCCCCGGCGCCGGACGGCCGATAAGCGATCCAAGCGACGACTGAGTTTTTTCTTGCATGTCTCCTCCTGGCACAGTCCCTGTGCTTTGCGGGCGGGTTCCTCACGGAAGCCGCCTCTTTTTTTCCCTGCTGACGCCCGATGACCATGCCGATGCCGCCATCGCCCCCGGACGCCGAGCACCGCCTCGGCGGCCCTGACCGCCCGGCCGCCGCGCTGCCGGCGCCGCCCGAGGCCGGACGCCCGATCCTGACCATCGCCGCCACCGCCAGGCCCGCCACCGACCCCTGGCCGCCGCTGCTGGCCGCGCTGGCCGACGAAATGGCCGCGCTGCCGCTGGCCGTGGGGCCTGATTCCGGCGCCGAGGCGCGCCTGCGCGCCCTGCACCAGCGCGCTGCCGCGCGCGTGGACGATCAACCCGACGCCGCGCTGTACTGGCTGATCCTGCGCGCCGGCCATGAGCCGGCCGGCTACAGCGACCGCCACGCCTGGCTGTGCTGGTGGGTGGCGCGTGAAACCTTTGCCCGCCTGGGCGGCAGCGAGGCCCAGGGCGAGGCGCTGGCGCTGGCCGCGCTGACCATGAACTGCACGCTGCGCCAGCTGCAAGACCGCCTGGCCCAGCATGAATCGCCGCCCACGGTGGCCGAGCAGGCGCGCATCGACACCCATGCCGCCGCCGCCGCGCACACGCTGGCCGCCGCCGGCGTGGGCGATGCGCTGTGGCTGGCCATCGTGCGCCACCACCATGACGAGGCGCCCGACGCGCTGCCGCTGATGCGCCTGCCGCCCGAGGCGGTGGCCGCGCGCCTGCTGCGCCGCGTTGACCGTTTTGCCGCCGCGCTGGCCTGCCGTGCCGACCGCCCGCCGCTGTCGCCGGTGCTGGCCGCACGCACCGCCTGCCTGGGCCCCGACGGCACCACCGACGAGATCGGCCATGCACTGATCGGCGCGCTGGGCCTGTACCCGCCCGGCAGCCCGGTGCGCCTGGCCAATGGCGAACGCGGGGTGGTGGTGGGCCGCGGCCTGCGTGCCAACCTGCCGCGGGTGGCCGCGCTGGTGGATGCACAGGGCAATGCCCTGCTGCACCCGCTGCTGCGCGACACCGCCGAGCCGGCCTATGCGGTGCGCGGCAGCCTCGACCCCGACGACTCGCCACTGCCGCTGGTGGTGTCGCACGCGCAGCTGCTGCAGCTGCGCTGAGCAGGCGTGGCCCGAGCGCCCCGCGATGGGTTCGCCGCTCAGCCCCGCCCGGCCGCCTGAAGCTGCCGCGAAACAAGCGGTTTCGCCGGTTTTGCCGGATTCAGCGACCAAGAACCGGCACCTGCGGCTGCCGGCGGCCGGATCGGGCCGCTTTTCGGCCGACCGCGGCGCGGCGGCCGATTTCACACTGGCCGCCATGCCTGCCCAAGCCACGTCCGCACCGCTGCCGCCATCGGCCACCGATGCCGCGTCGGGTGCCGGTGCGGGCCTGGCCCGCCGGCTGCGTTGGCCGGCGCCGGCGCTGCTGGGCTGGCTGGCCGCCTGGCTGCTCACCGCCGGCCTGCGTGGCCTGGGGGCCAGCCCCTGGCTGGCGCTGGCCACCGGCATGGTGGCTGCCGCCGCGCTGGCCCTGGCCTGGCCGGGCCTGAGCGGCTGGCGGCGGCTGATCCTGGGCTCGGGCTTTCCGGTGGCCATGCTGGGCAGCGGCCTGGCGCAGGGCGTGCCGGCCTGGGCCTGGCTGCTGCCGCTGGGCCTGCTGCTGGTGGCCTATCCGCTCAAGGCCTGGCGCGACGCGCCGCTGTTTCCCACGCCGCCGCAGGCGTTGCAGGGCCTGGCCCGGCTGGTGCCACTGGGGGATCGTGGCGCAGGCGCCCGAGTGCTCGATGCCGGCTGCGGCCTCGGCCAGGGCCTGCAGGCGCTGCATGCCGAATACCCGCGGGCCCGGCTGGCCGGCACCGAATGGAGCTGGCCGCTGGCCCTGGCCACGCGCTGGCGCTGCCGCTTCGCCACGGTGCGTCGCGGCGACCTGTGGGCCGACGACTGGTCGCAGCTGGATCTGGTGTACCTGTTCCAGCGCCCTGAATCGATGCCCCGCGCCTGGGCCAAGGCCTGCGCCGAGATGGCCCCCGGCACCTGGCTGGTGAGCCTGGATTTCGCCGTGCCGGGCGTGGCCCCGGCGCGGGTGCTGCGCCGCCCCGGCGCCCAGCCGGTGTGGGTGTACCGCATCGAGAACAAGCCGTACCGGGGCGCCAGTTCCGGCTCAATGCGCCCGCCAGGCCGCCGATAACCCTGCCAAGCGGCGTGTCCTGATGGCGCGCCCCAGGGTCTTACCACCGCACAACGCACCATGTTCGTCATCATCGGTTGGCTCGTCTGCCTGGGCTGCGTGTTCGGGCTGTTCATCGCCCACGGCGGCAACATGGGCCCGATCATCAAGGCCCTGCCCTGGGAAATGGGCATGATCGGCGGCGCCACGCTGGGCGCCTTTCTGGTGAACAACCAGATGGTGGTCATCAAGTCCACCATGGCCGGCGTGGGCATGTGCTTCAAGGGCAGCAAGTACACCAAGGAGCGCT
>CAYPDO010000714.1:0-2666 GCA_964409495.1 uncultured Bordetella sp. | reverse complement strand
GCCTTGTTCTTGACCGAGAAGGCCAGCAGCTGGGTGATGTCCATGGTGTTGCCTGGGGTAGGCTCGCGGTGATTTCGTCGCGCCCGCGGCCCCTGTCGATTGGATCGGGATGGGTTGCCCGGGAGCGCGCGCCGCCCCCTTCGGATGATTATGACCACCGTTATCGGCAAGCTGCAGCAAGTTCAACAACGAATCGCCACCGCCTGCGCCGCCGCCGGCCGCCCGGTGCACGAGGTCACGCTGCTGGCGGTGAGCAAGACCTTCCCGGCCGAGGCCGTGCGCGAGGCCTTTGCCGCCGGCGCGCGCGCCTTCGGCGAGAACTATGTGCAGGAGGCGCTGGACAAGATCGCCGTGTTGGCCGACCTGCGCCGCCAGCTGCAGTGGCACCTGATCGGCCCGCTGCAGAGCAACAAGACGCGGCCGGTGGCCGAGGCCTTCGACTGGGTGCATTCGGTCGACCGGCTGAAGATCGCCCAGCGCCTGGCCGAGCAGCGCCCGCCCACGCTGGGGCCGCTGCAGCTGTGCCTGCAGGTCAACATCAGCGGCGAGGCCAGCAAGAGTGGCGTGCTGCCGGCCGATGCGGCGGCGCTGGCGCTGGCCGTGGCCGCGCTGCCGGCTGACCGCGTGCGCCTGCGCGGGCTGATGGCCATTCCCGAGCCGGCGGCCGATGCCGCCGCGCAGCGCGCCCCGCACCGCGCGCTGCGCGAGCTGATGGCCGCGGTGAACGCGCAGCTGGCGGCGGCGGGCAGCAGCACGGTGCTCGACACCTTGAGCATGGGCATGAGCGCCGATCTGGAAGCGGCGATCGCCGAGGGCGCCACGATGGTGCGCGTGGGCACGGCGATCTTTGGCGGCCGGGCAGCGCCGGTGCGCACCGAGCCCCCGCCCTGCCGATGGGGATCACGCGACGGCGGATGAAAAAACGTCGCGCCAGGTCCACGCCACGCGCATTTGCCGCCGCTGCAGCGCACAAGTTCACAGGCGCGCACCTGTGAACAAAGGTAACTTCATGGTGACGCAGGCTGACCCGCCGGGACAGCCGCGCCAGCCCCGCGCCGGCGGTGGCTGCCGCCGTGGCCCGGGCTCTGGGCCACCGATGCCGAAGTGCCCTTGACCGATGCCGCGCTGCCGTTGACTGCCCGCACCCCGCTGCCGCGGTGCCCTTGCGCATGAGCACCCCCAGCCACCGTCCGACGGCCTGGGCGCGCCTGCACGCGGCACTGATGCCCGACTACAACCCCCGCACCACCCGCTACTGGTGGGCGGTGGTGGTTCTGGGGGCGCTGGTGCTGGGCCGCGACTTGGTGGCGCTGCGTCCGCTGGCCGCGCTGGACTGGCTGGCCATTGCGCTGGGCGCCCTCTGCGCCACGCTGGCCGGGCTGTTTCCGGTGCGCATTCCGGGCACCCGGCAGTCCTTCGTGGCCAGCGAGGTCTTCCTGTTCCTGCTGCTGCTGGTGCTGGGCCCGGCGGCGGCGGCGCTGGCGGCAGGCGCCGAGGCCCTGGTGGGCTCGTGGCGCACCTCGCGGCGCTGGACCAGCCGCATCATCAGCCCGGCCGCCGCGGTGCTGGCCATGACGGCCAGCGGCACGCTGCTGCACCAGGCGCTGGCGCGCTGGCCGATGCCCGGCGCCGCCGCGCTGATGCTGCAGATGCTGGGCTTTGCCGCTGCCTACTTCGTGCTGGGCACGCAGCTGGTGGCGGCGGTGCCGCGGCTCAAGCGTGGCGAGCCGGCGCTGCAGTGGGCCGCGCACATCGCCACCTTCCGCTGGGTGGGGGTGGCCTATGCCGGCAGCGCCGTGGTGTCGGCGCTGCTGTACGTCACTTACCGGCAGTCGGGCATCGGCGTGCTGATGGCCATCCTGCCGGTGCTGGGCCTGCTGCTGGTGGCGCTGCACTACTTCTTCCTGCAGCAGGAGGCGGCCGAGGCCATGCGCGGCGTGGCCGAGCGCGCCGCGGCCGACGCCGAGCGCCACCTGCAGGCGCTGCAGGCCAGCGAACGGCGCTTTCACAGCGCTTTCACGCAGGCCGCCATCGGCATGGCGCTGCTGGATGCGCAGGGCCGGCTGCTGCAGGTGAACCCGGCGCTGCGCGCACTGTTCGGCCATGGCGGGCAGGAGCCGCTGCCCGAGCGCCTGCAGCAGCTGGTGCTGCCCGAGGAGGCCGAGCGCCTGGCCCAGCACCTGGCCGCCTGCGGTGGCCTGGCCGCCGCACCGCTGGATGCCGCCGCGCCGGGCGGCGGCCAGCGCTTCCAGATCGAGCTGCGCTGCCGCCACCGCGATGGTCACGCGCTGTGGGTGCTGGTGCACGGCGCGCCGTTTGCCGATCCGGGTGGACCGGGCGCAGCGGCCGCCCCGGCCCCGTCCACAGCCGACGCCGACGCCGCACCGCATCTGATCGTGCAGCTGCAGGACGTGAGCGCGCGGCGCCAGGCCGAGGCCGGGCTGCAGCGCCTGGCCTTCCACGACAGCCTCACCGGCCTGCCCAACCGCCGGCAGTTCCTGGAGGTGCTGGACGCTGCGGTGGCGCGCGCCCGCGGCGATGCACGCGCCGCCTTCGCGCTGATGTTCGTCGACTTCGACCGCTTCAAGCTGGTCAACGACAGCCTGGGCCATACCGCGGGCGACGAGCTGCTGGTGCAGCTGGCGCGGCGCATCCAGGGCCAGCTG
>CAYPDO010000713.1:0-2668 GCA_964409495.1 uncultured Bordetella sp. | reverse complement strand
CATCCCGTGGCTGGTGTGGTGCACCTGGACGCTCACGCTCTACGCTGGGCTGACGATGGTCACCAACGTGCCCTTCTACAGTTTCAAGGATTTCGGGCTGAAGAAGTCGGTGCCCTTCGTCACGCTGGTGGCCATGGCGCTGGGCATGGCGCTGATCAGCCAGCATGTGCCGGGCATGCTGTTCGGCCTGTTCATGCTGTACGGCCTGTCGGGCTACGCGATGTACGTGTACCGGCGCATGAAGGGCAAGCATGTCAGCGTGATCGCCACCTCCACCGACGAGCCCGACGAGAAGGGGCTGCACCACTGAGCGTGCCGGCACGGTCTGGCGCGATGGCCTGGGGTTTCTTGCCAGCGCTGGTGCCACGGGCGCGTGCTACATTCGCGGCCATGTTGACGACCCCCCCGCGCTTCGCGCTGCAGCTACTAGGCGTGCCTCTGGCGCGCTGATCGTCCACGACCCGGTTTCACACACCACTCCTTCCCCGGACAAACGGCCCGCCAGCTTCGCTGCAGCGGGCCGTTTGCTTTCATGGGTTCATCCCGCCCACCGCTGCGGTGACATCACCACCCCCGATGGAGCGTTACCGATGACCATGCTCGACCCACCCGCCGCCAAGTACCGGCCGTTCACGCCGGTGCACCTGCGCGACCGCCGCTGGCCTGATGCCGTGCTGACCCGCGCACCGATCTGGCTGACCACCGACCTGCGCGACGGCAACCAGGCGCTGATCGAGCCGATGGACGGCGAGCGCAAGCTGCGCCTGTTCGAGATGCTGGTGAAGATCGGCTTCAAGCAGATCGAGGTGGGCTTTCCGGCCGCCTCGCAGACCGAGTTCGATTTCGTGCGACGGCTGATCGACGAGCGCCGCATCCCCGCGGACGTGACGATCCAGGTGATGACCCCGGCGCGTGACGAACTCATCCGCCGCAGCTTCGAGGCCTTGCGGGGCGCGCCGCGCGCCGTGCTGCACCTGTACAACGCCATCGCCCCGGTGATGCGCCGCGTGGTGTTCGGCCTCAGCCAGGATGGCGTGGTCGATCTGGCCGTGCGGCACGCAGGTTTGGTGAAAGACCTGGCAGCGGCGCAGCCCGACACGCAGTGGACCTTTCAGTACTCGCCCGAGACCTTCTCGGATGCCGAGCTGCCGTTCGCCAGGCGTGTGGTCGATGCCGTCACCGCCGTGTGGCAGCCCACGCCCGAGCAGCCCTGCATCATCAACCTGCCCACCACCATCGAGCACAGCACGCCGAACATCTTTGCCGACATGGTGGAGTGGATGCACCGCCACATCGCGCGGCGCGAGGCGGTGATCCTGTCCATCCACCCGCACAACGACCGCGGCACCGGCGTGGCCGCCGGCGAGTTTGCGCTGATGGCCGGCGCCGACCGCATGGAAGGTTGCCTGTTCGGCAATGGCGAGCGCACCGGCAATGTCGATCTGGTGAACCTGGCGCTGAACCTCTACACCCAGGGCGTGCACCCGGGGCTGGATTTCAGCGACATCGATGCCATCCGTCGCACCGTGGAGCATTGCAACCAACTGCCGGTGCACCCACGCCACCCCTATGCCGGCGATCTGGTCTACACCTCGTTCTCGGGCTCGCACCAGGATGCGATCAAGAAGGCGTTTGCCGCACGCCGCGACGGCGATGTGTGGGACATGCCCTACCTGCCGATCGATCCCAAGGACCTGGGGCGCAGCTACGAGGCGGTGATCCGCGTCAACAGCCAGTCGGGCAAGGGTGGTATCGCCTACCTGATGGAGGCCGAGTACGGCCTGGCCTTGCCGCGGCGGCTGCAGATCGAGTTCGCGTCGTCGATGCAGGCGGTGATGGATGCCCAGGGCCGCGAGCTCACCGCCGCCGACATCTGGCAGCTGCTGGCCGAGGCCTACCGGGTGCACGACGACGCCCTGCGCATCGACCAGCTGCGCATCGACGACCTGCCCGATGGCCGCAGCCGCGTGAGCCTGCGCGTGACGGTGCCGGGGTCCGCAGTCCACGTGCAGGGCGAGGGCCATGGCCCGGTGGATGCGCTGGTGCAGGCGCTGCGCGACGCCACCGGTGTGGCCATCGAGGTGCTCGATCTGCACGAGCACGCCATCACCGACGGGCCATTGGCGGCGGGGCAGGGGGCCCAGGCCCGTGCCGCGGCCTACCTGGAGCTGCGCATCGCCGATACTCGCACGCTGTTCGGCGTGGGGCTCGATGCGAGCATCGTCACCGCGTCGATGAAGGCCGTGGTCAGCGGCCTGCTGCGCGCGGGCATCGCGCCCGCGCCGCGCCGCCAAGCCACCCTCGACGTCTTCAACGCCTGAACACCGATCACAACGACAAGGAGCCACATCCCATGTCCGACCAACTCATCATCTTCGACACCACCTTGCGCGATGGCGAACAGTCGCCCGGCGCCTCGATGACCAAGGACGAGAAGCTGCGCATCGCGCGCCAGCTCGAGCGCCTGCGCGTGGACGTGATCGAGGCCGGCTTCGCGGCCAGCAGCAACGGTGACTTCGAGGCCGTGAAGGCGATCGCCAGCCACATCAAGGACAGCACCGTGTGCTCGCTGGCGCGCGCGAATGACCGCGACATCGGCCGTGCCGCCGAGGCGCTGCAGGGGGCTGCGCGCTCGCGCATCCACACCTTCATCGCCACCAGCGAACTG
>CAYPDO010000712.1:0-2673 GCA_964409495.1 uncultured Bordetella sp. | reverse complement strand
GCAGGTAGGCCTGAACATCGTTCCAGCTCACGTTCTCCACCGGGCACTCGTCTCCGCAACCCTTAAACCCGCTCGGGTTGGCGCCCATCACCGCCCGCCACTGCCCTTGCGTCACCTCGTACCTGCCAATGGCATAGCGCCGGCCCATCGTCACACGGTGTTGCACCTCGTCGTCATCGCGCCCAGCCTCGCCCCGCGGGCTGCCCATCATGAAGCTGCCCGTGGGCATCACCACCAGCTCCGGGCACACATCGCAATCCTTCAGCACCTGACGCTCATCTGGCAGCGGTGGCGGTGGGGCCCCCTCGCCCGCCAGGTAGATGCGCTCGGTGATCGACACCTCGCTGATGCGCGGCACCTGGCGGCCCTGGCTGAGGCGGCTGACTTCGGCGGTGGTGTTGCGGAACACGTCGTACAGCTCCAGCCCGCGGGTCTGGAGCTGGCGCGCCAGGGCGCGGGCATAGTGGCCCTCGTCGCTGGCCGTGGTGTTGGGCGCGGTGGCAAAGGCGATCATGCTGCCGCTGGGGGCATCCATGCGCGCCAGGCCCTTGCTGCTGCTCTTGGTGGCGGCGGCCAACGGGTTGTCGCGGCAGGCATCCAGCACCACGATGGCCGCGCGCGGCCGGGCGCCCACGATCTGCCGCAGCACGGTGTTGGCCGACACCGCTTCCAGATCGTAGTCAGCCTCCTTGGCGATGCTGGCGCGCAGCGGGATCAGGTAGTTCTCGCCCTGGGCCTGGGCGCCATGGCCGCTGTAGTAGAACAGCGCCACCTCGGCCCCCTGGGCCATGTCGCCAAACTCGGCCACGGCGCGCTTCATGCCACGCTGGTCGGCATTGAGCACCGTGCGCACCTCGAAGCCCACGCTGCGCAGCGCGCGGGCCAGCACGTCCACATCCTGCGGTGGGTTGATCAGCGGCGCGCTGCTGTAGCCGGCGTTGCCGATCAGCAAGGCCACGCGCTTGGCCGCCTGTGCCGGGGCCAGCAGCGCGGTAGCCAGCAGCAGGCCCAGCCAGATGACGACGGCATGGCGGCGGCCAGCGGCAAGGCTTGAGAGGTGCGGCATGCAGCGGCTCACGGCTTCAAGGCCCGGGTTTCGCTGCTGGCAAAGGTGAAGCGGCCCTTCATGGTCTGCAGGGCTTGTTCCAAGCGCCGCAGGCTTTCACTGGTGGGGGGGGCGTTCACCAGGCCGGTGAGTTGATCCAGGCCCGGCGGCGGCGCATCGAAGGCGAAGGCGAATTGCAGGTCCATGCCCAGCGGCGGCGTGACGAGGACGTGTTTGTGGTCGGCCTCGCCCGGAATGTAGCGCGGCTGCCGCGCCAGCAAAGGCGCGCGCTCGTCGGCGCTGTGGGGGTAGAGCACCGACACATTGCCCGCGGCATTGACGTTCAGCAGCAGCAAGGTGGCCTCGCGCTCGGGCCGCACCACAAAGGCCATGTGCTCACCGAGCTTGAAGTTGCCACCCTTGGCGGCCGGCTCCACTTCGAGCGGCAGGGCGCCGCGCCGGTTCTGCTCGGCCAGCTGGCGAATGCGCTTGGCCCAGGCCAGCTGCTGCAATTGGCCGGCCAGGCTGACCAGATTGCCGGCATCCATGCCGATCAGCAGGTCGCCGCTGGCGGCCAGCACCACCAGATCTTGGTCAGTGGCGCGCAGAACGATGTCGGCCTGCGGCGCGTCGGGGCCTAACAGCACCACATCGGCCACCTGGCGCACGGCGGAGCGCTGGGCATCGGTGAGCGCGCGCCCGCGGTACACCTCGGCGCGCACGCGCAGCGGCTCGAGCCTGGCGCGTTGCACGGTGGCGGCCACACCGCGCATCGACAACACCGGGCGCTGGCCCAGGCCGTGCCCGTCTTCGGCCACCGAGGGCAGGCGCTGCGGCGTATGGCCATAGGCGCGCTGGCCCATGAAATCGGCCACCGCGCGGTGTACCTCGACCAGGCTGAGCTGGCCGTCGCCATCCAGATCGGCCGGCAGACGCCCGCTGAGCACGCGCAACAGCGCATCGGTGAGCGCGCCGTGCGGCTGGCCGTCCAGCGTGGGCACGCGCGCCAGCGCCGGGCCTGAGATGTCGCGCGCGCGCTCGCCTTCGGCCGCTGCGGCCAGATAGGCCACGCGGCGGTACGGATAGGGCGGCGGCGCACCGGCGCTGCCGGCCTTGGCCAGATCGGCGCGCTGATCGACCGCCTCCCTGCCCAGCGCCAGTGGCACCATGCGCGAGGGCAGCTCGTCGTCATCGAACAGTTGTACCGAGCGCACCTGCTGGCCGGAATAGCAGGAGTCAGAAATCACCCACAGTTGCCGCTCACCCTGGTCAAGTGCCTGCAGCAGGGGCAGCAGATCGCGGCGCCCGACGATCAGGCCATCCACGCCCCTGGCCGCGCTGGCGGTGTTGAAGTCACTGGGCACGAAGGCGCCGCTGCCGTGGGGCACCGGCGTGGCGTTCACCGAATCGAAGGCGCTGGTGCCGTGGCCGCTGAAGTAGATCAGCACCTCGTCGCCACTGGTGCTGCGGCGCTGCAGCTCAGCCAGTTCACGCAGGATGGCGGCCTTGGTTGCGCCTCGGTCCTTCAGCACCACCACGTCTTTGGGATCAAAGCCCCAGCGCTCGGTCAGTACCGCACGCATCGCATCCACATCGCTGGCCGGACCCTGCAACTGGGCGGGGGCCTG
>CAYPDO010000711.1:0-2677 GCA_964409495.1 uncultured Bordetella sp. | reverse complement strand
AAGGCGAAGCCCTGGCGACCCTGGTGGTCAACACCATCCGCGGCATCCTGAAGGTTGTGGCCGTCAAGGCGCCTGGCTTCGGCGACCGCCGCAAGGCCATGCTGGAAGACATCGCCATCCTGACGGGCGGCAAGGTCATCGCCGAAGAAGTGGGCCTGACCCTCGAGAAGGTGACCCTGGCCGACCTGGGCCAGGCCAAGCGCGTGGAAGTGGGCAAGGAAAACACCACCATCATCGATGGCGCCGGTTCCGCTGCCGACATCGAAGCCCGCGTCAAGCAGATCCGCATCCAGATCGAGGAAGCCACCAGCGACTACGACCGTGAGAAGCTGCAAGAGCGCGTGGCCAAGCTGGCCGGCGGTGTTGCCGTGATCAAGGTTGGCGCGGCCACCGAAGTCGAGATGAAGGAAAAGAAGGCCCGCGTCGAAGACGCCCTGCACGCCACGCGCGCTGCGGTGGAAGAAGGCATCGTCGCCGGCGGCGGCGTGGCCCTGCTGCGTGCCCGCCAGGCCGCTGGCGTCATCAAGGGTGACAACGCTGACCAGGACGCCGGCATCAAGCTGGTGCTCAAGGCCATCGAAGCCCCGCTGCGCGAGATCGTGGCCAACGCCGGTGGCGAGCCGAGCGTGGTGGTCAACGCCGTGCTGGCCTCGTCGGGCAACCACGGCTTCAACGCCGCCAACGACACCTACGGTGACATGATCGAGATGGGCATCCTGGACCCGACCAAGGTGACCCGCACCGCGCTGCAGAACGCCGCTTCGGTGTCGAGCCTGATGCTCACCACCGAGTGCATGGTGGCCGAGGCCCCGAAGGACGAGGCCCCGGCCGGCGGCATGCCCGGCGGCATGGGCGGCATGGGCGGCATGGGCATGGACATGTAAGACCGCGTGGACCCCTGCCTTGGCAGGGGTTGCGGTCGGGCATCCAGCCCGCCTGAAAACACGGGCCACCTTCGGGTGGCCCGTTGCATTTCCGGCGTTCAGGCCGCGTTGGCCCGCTGATAATCAAAACGCCATGCACCGCCAGCCCACGCTGAACGACTTCATCGACGACGAGTTGCTGCGCGCACCGATGAGCTTCGACCGCGTGATCGACGCGGTGCTCGATCGCTGGCGCCTGCGCCTGCCCAGCAGCGACCGCCACGACGCCCAGGCCGACCGTGTGCTGCAGCAGTGCCGCGGCGACGTGGTGAACACCGCCACGCGCACGCTGCGCCGCGGCACCGAGGCCCCGGCGCCGGCCACCACCACCAGCCCGCGCGCCACCGGCCTGCCGCGCGAGCTCTCGCTGATTGGCGACGAGGACGTGGCGGTCGACATCGAGATCGCGCGCTGCGTCGAGGCCATCCGCATCCGTGCCGAGAGCGAGCTGCGGGAGCTCACCACCTACACCTCGGGCCTGGTGGGCGACCACAACGTGGCCCGCGACACCAACCCCTTCGGCCCCGAGCCCTATACCCGCGCACTGTGGCAGGGCGCGCGTGCGCTGCCGCTGTCGCGCCAGGCCCATGCCGCCTTCATGCGCGAGGCCGCGCACCCGCTGGCCGAGGCCCTGCGCCTGGCCTATGCCGGCGCCATCGCCCGCCTGCAGGAGCAGGGCGTGGAACCGGCGGCGCACCGCACCATCATCTACAGCAGCTCGGCCTGGGGCGCACGCCTGCCGCGCTACCGCCCGCCGGCCGACCTGTCGGCGCTGCAGCTGGCGCCACCCGCCACGGCCACCGGCGTGCCGCCGCGCCTGCCGGCCCAGGCGCCCGGCGCCGCCGAGCCTCGCGGCGAGCGCGCCGCGCCCGATCTGCTGACCCAGCTGTTCGAGGCCGTGATGCAAGACCCGGCCATGCCGCCCGAGCTGCCGCCGCTGCTGCTGCGCCTGCACCCGCTGGCCGCGCGCCTGGCGGTGCAAGACCGCTCGCTGCTGGTGCTGCACGAGCACCCGCTGTGGCGCTTCATCGACCGCGCCGTGCACCAGGTGGCGGTGGCCGCGCCGGCCGAGCGCCCGCGCATGCTGGGCCTGGCGCGTAACCTGATCGACCACCTGTGCGCCGAGGAGCCCACCGACCCGGCGCGCTTTGCCTGGGCCAGCGAGCGCCTGATGGCCAGCCAGCGCCATGCACTGGACCAGGCGCTGGCCGCCGCCGCACCGCAGATCGAACGCCTGCAGCGCATCACCCGCGCCGAGGCCGGGCCCAGCACCTCCACGATGCCGCTGGACGCAGGCTCGCTCGACACCGTGCCGGCCGAGCTGCTGGATGCCGGCGCGCCGCCCCCGACCGACGCCGCCAGCGGCCACCTGCACCATGCCGAGCCGGGCAGCCACTGGCGCCTGTACCTGCAGGGCGACTGGCGCACGCTGCAGCTGCTGTGGGGTGACGAGACCGACGGCCTGTGGCTGCTGCGCGAGCCCGCCGCCGACCGGCCGTGGGCGCTGCGAGCCTCGGCGCTGGACCAGCTGGCGCGCGAGCACCTGGTGCAGCCGCTGCACATGCGCTCGCTGGTGCGCCGCGCCGCCAGCCGCATGCTGGGCGCCCGCAGCTGAGATGCGCCGGCCGGCACGCTGGCGGCCGCTGGCCGGCATGGCGGCGGCGGCCCTGGCCGCGGCAGCGCAGCTGCCGGCCGCGCTGGCGCAGGGGCCCGGCGCTGCCGCCCCCGCCCCCGCCCTGGCCCCGCCACCCGGC
>CAYPDO010000710.1:0-2679 GCA_964409495.1 uncultured Bordetella sp. | reverse complement strand
GACCGCCTGGGCAATCTTGGCGGTGTGGCCGTAGCCGGAGTGGTAGACGATGGCGATGGTGGACAAGGGGCGCTCCTTCAAGCGGTGTCGGGGTAGGGGGTGCAGTGAATTCTGGACAAATCCGCTCGGGCTTTCGTCCAGTCGATTCGACGCCCCCGTTCAAACCGCGTGAATGGCCAGCCGCGCCAGCCGGTCGGCGCAACGTTCGCCATCGGCGCGAAAGCCGCGGCTGGTGCGCGGGCTGGCGGCGGCCTTGGCATGCGCCGATCACCAGCAGTCTTCAGAAGATTCCTGAGACGATCCGCAGCTGATCTCTCGCCGCAGAACCGCGCGCACGCTGACCGGGTGACCAGAGATCCGGACCGGCTCAGCCCTGCACCACGCCCGCGCGCTCCAGCATCGCGTGCAGCAGCACGTTGCAGCCGGCCTCGATGTGCGCGGGCTGGGCGTCCTCGATCTCGTTGTGGCTGATGCCGTCCTTGCAGGGGATGAAGATCATGCCGGCGGGCGCCAGGCGCGCCATGTAGACCGCATCGTGCCCCGCGCCGCTCACCGCCGGCATGTGGCTGTAGCCCAGGCGCTCGGCGGCGGCTTGTACGGCGTTCACGCACTCGGCGTGGAAGGGCTGGGCGGGGTACGAGGACACCGGCGTGATCTCGATGCCGAGGCCGCTGTCGGCGGACAGCCTGGCGGCCACCGCGCGGATGTCGGCATCCATCGCGTCGCACAGCGCATCGGTGGCGTTGCGCAGGTCGATGCTGAACTTCACCCGGCCGGGGATCACGTTGCGGCTGTTCGGGTGCACCTGCACCATGCCCACCGTGCCGCGGCCATGGTTGCTGCCATCGGCCTGCGGGTGGCGGTGGGCGCAGGCCACCACCTCCTGCATCAGGTGGGTGGCCACCTGCAGCGCGTCCTTGCGCAGGTGCATCGGCGTGGGGCCGGCATGCGCCTCCATGCCGGTGACCACGCAGTCGTACCAGCGGATGCCCAGCACGCCGGTGACCACGCCGATGGTCTTGCCATGGTCTTCCAGCACCGGGCCCTGCTCGATGTGGGTCTCGAAGTAGCAGCCGATCGGGTGGTCGCCGGGCTCCTCGTTGCCGATGTAGCCGATGCGCGCCAGCTCGTCCTTCACGCTCTTGCCGTCCACGTCTTTCGCGGCATAGGCGTGTTCCAGCGTGAAGGCCTTGGCAAACACGCCCGAGCCCATCATCACCGGCACGAAGCGCGAACCTTCTTCGTTCGTCCACCAGGCCACCTCGATCGGGGCCTCGGTCTCGATGCCGGCGTCGTTGAGCGTGCGCACCACTTCCAGGCCGGCCAATACGCCGTAGTTGCCGTCGAACTTGCCACCGGTGGGCTGGGTGTCGATGTGGCTGCCGGTCATCACCGGCGGCAGGCTGTTGTTGCGGCCCGGGCGGCGCAGAAAGCCGTTGCCGATCTTGTCGATGGTGACCGTCATGCCGGCCTCGGTGGCCCAGCGGCTGACCAGATCGCGGCCCTGCTTGTCCAGATCGGTCAGCGTCAGGCGGCACACACCGCCTTTCGCGGTGGCGCCGATCTGCGCCAGTTCCATCAGGCTGGCCCACAGGCGCGCGCCGTTGACGCGCAGGCCTTGCAGCTTCTCGGGCAGGGGTTGGGTCTTCATGTCCATGGCAGGCTCCTGGGATCGGTTCAGCGGTTCACCGGCACGGGCTGTTCCAGCGCGGCCTTGCGCGCCAGCGGCGCGAACTGCGGCGCGAACGGCGCGCGCTTCACGTACTGGCCGGCGCCGCGCACCGCGCGCAGGTCACCATCGGCCCACGCAATGTGGCCGCGCGTCAGGGTGTGGGTGGCGCGGCCGCGCACGGTCATGCCCTCGAAGATGTTGTAGTCGCCCAGCGAGTGCTGGGTCTTGACCGACAGGGTCTGCGTGCCGGCCGGATCCCACAGCACGATGTCGGCGTCGGCGCCCGCGGCGATCAGGCCCTTCTTCGGGTACAGGTTGAACAGCCTGGCGGCATTGGCCGAGGTGATGGCGACAAACTCGCTGGGCGTCAGCTTGCCGCCGTTCACGCCCTCGTGCCACAGCACGGCCATGCGCTCTTCCACGCCGCCCGTGCCGTTGGGGATCTTGCTGAAGTCGTCCCTGCCAGCGGCCTTCTGCTCGGCGCAGAAGGTGCAGTGGTCAGTGGCGGTGGTGTGCAGGCTGCCGGACTGCAGGCCGCGCCACAGCATCTGGCCATGGCCCCTGGGGCGGAACGGCGGGCTCATCACATGGGCGGCGGCCTTGGTGAAGTCGGGGTCGCGGTAGACGCTGTCGTCCACCACCAGGTGGCCGGCCAGCACCTCGCCATACACACGCTGGCCGCGGGCGCGGGCGCGGGCGATCGCCTCGGCGCTCTCGGCGCAGCTGACATGCACCACGTAGATCGGCACGTTCAGCACATCGGCAATGGCGATGGCGCGCTGCGCGGCCTCGGCCTCCACCGCGGGCGGGCGCGAGAGCGGGTGGCCCTCGGGGCCGACGATGCCCTTGGCCTTCATCTCGGCCTGCAGCAGGAACACCAGCTCGCCGTTCTCGGCATGCACGGTGGGCATGGCGCCCAGCTCCAGGCTGCGGCGGAAGCTGTTCACCAGCGTCTCGTCGTCGCACATGATGGCGTTCTTGTAGGCCATGAAGTGCTTGAAGCTGTT
>CAYPDO010000709.1:0-2689 GCA_964409495.1 uncultured Bordetella sp. | reverse complement strand
GCGGCCTGTGGAACGCCTTTGCGCTGCGCGGCTTCGTCGGCGACGAGAACCTGCCCAGCCATTACCTGGTCAACGGCTTCAATGCCGGCCGCGGCTTCGGCGGCCCGCGTGACCTGTCGGGCATTGAATCAGTGGAGGTGCTCAAGGGCCCGCGCGCGGCGCTGTTCGGCCGCGGCGAGCCCGGCGGCACCGTCAACCTGGTGACCAAGCGGCCCAGCTTCAAGACGGCGGGCGAAATCCGCCTCAGCGCCGGCAGCTTCGACACCTACCGGGTCGATGTCGACTGGACGGCGCCACTGAACGACACGCTGGCGCTGCGCCTGGTGGGCTTTGGCGAGGACGCCGGCAGCTTCCGCGACACGGTGAAGACGCGCAAGCAGGGCGCCAGCCCTTCGCTGGTCTGGCGCATCGGCAGCGCCAGCCGTCTGGTCTACGAGCTGGAGTACAGCCACCAGGAGATCCCGTTCGACCGCGGCGTGCTGGCCATCGATGGCCAGCTGGGGCGGGTGCCGCCCAGCCGCTTTCTCGGCGAGCCCGGCGACGGCCCGATGACGGCCAGGGTGCTGGGCCACCAGCTCGAGTTCCAGCACGACTTCCACCGCAACTGGAGTGCGCTGCTCGGCCTGACCTCGCGCCGCACCTCGCTCGAAGGCTTCTCCACCGAGGCCGAGCTGGCCAGCAGCCGCCAGAGCCTGTATGGGGATGGCCGCACGCTGACACGCCAGCGCCGCCACCGCGACTACGACGCCCACTACCAGGTGCTGCGCGCCGAGCTCAACGGCCGCTTCCAGCTGGCCGGGCTGCGGCACCGGCTGATCGTCGGGGCCGACGTGGACCGCTTCGAGAACGACCAGGTCTTCCTGCGTGCGCGCGCGCCCTCGCTGGCCAGCCAACCCACGCGGGTGCAGCAGCAGGCCATCGACATCTTCAACCCGGTGTACGGCGCCTACACGCTGCCCACGCCCACGCCGCTGACCAGCCGCCTGGAGACGCAGCGTGCGACCGGCGTGTTCGTGCAGGACCAGATCGACCTCGGCGCGCAGTGGCAGCTGCGCCTGGGCCTGCGCCACGACGACCACGCGCAGACGCTGCACGACCGCGCCGCCAAGCGCAGCAGCAGCCAGGACAGCACGCGCCTGAGCCCGCAGCTGGGCCTGGTGTTCCGCGCTGCGCCGAGCGTTGCGCTGTATGCCAGCTATGGCGAGAACTTCCGCCCGCTGTCGGGCACCGATGCCCAGGGCCGCGGCTTCGCGCCCAACCTGTCCACCGCGGTGGAGGCCGGTGCCAAGTTCGCGCTGGCCGGCGGTGCGCTCGAGGCCAATGTGGCGCTGTTCCGGGTGACGCAGAAGAACATGCTGGTGGTGGACGACCCCAGCGCCTTCACGCTGGCCGCCATCGGCCGCGCCAGCAGCCGCGGCCTGGAGATCGACCTGAACGGCGAGCTGGCGCCTGGCCTGGCGCTGTGGGCCTCGTATGCCCATGTGGACGCGAAAACCGACAACGCCTTCAACGACGCCAACTTCGGCGTGCCGGTGCCGGCTGGCACGCGCTTGCTGAACGTGCCCCGCCACACGCTGAGCCTGCAGCTGGCGCAGTCGCTGACGCTGGGCGGCCGCGGCGTGCAGTTTGGCGGCGGCCTGCTGCACGTGGGGGCGCGCCCGGGCGAGTTCACCACCGGTTTCACGCTGCCGGCCTACACCGTGGCGCGCGCCTTCGCCGCGGTGGATCTGGCCAAGAGCACCACGCTGCGCCTGGACATCGACAACCTGTTCGACCGCCGCCACTACACCAACTCGTTCTCGGCGCTGTGGGTGCAGCCGGGCACGCCGCGCAGCCTGCGCGCCGCGCTGGCCTACCGATTCTGAGGCGATGATGCGCAACATCCGTCTCGAGGCCCAGGGTCTGGAAGTGCGGCGCGGCGGCCGCGCCGTGCTCCGCGGTGTGTCGTTTGCCGTGGCCGCGGGCGAGGTGTTCGGGCTGCTGGGCGGCAACGGCGCCGGCAAGTCGACCACGCTGGCCACCTGCCTGGGCTTTCTTGCGCCCGCGGCCGGGGCGGTGCAGGTCAACGGCCGGCCGGTGGCCGACGATGTGGCGGCCGCGCGCCGCGCCATGGCCTACCTGCCCGAGGCGGCCGCGCTCTACGAGCACCTGGATGCGCGCGAGAACCTGCGCTACTTCCTGCAGCTGGCCGACGCGCCGGCCCGCGGCGCGCGCCTGGATCACGCCATCGAGGCCGCGCTGGACCGCGTGGCGCTGCCGGCGGCCGCACGCGGCCGCCGCCTGGCGGATCATTCGAAAGGCATGCGCCAGAAGGTGGCCATCGCGCTGGCCATGCTGCGCGACAGCGACATCCTGCTGCTCGACGAGCCCACCTCGGGCCTGGACCCGACCGCGATCGACGAATTCCATGCGCTGGTGCGTGCGCTGGCCGATGCCGGCAAGGCCGTGCTGATGGTGACGCACGATGTCTACGGCGCCTGCCAGGTGGCCGACCGCATCGGCCTGCTGCGTGACGGCCGCCTGGTCGACCTGTTCAGCGCGCCGGCCGGGGGCCGCATCGACACCGAGACGGTGCACCGCGCCTTCGCCCGCCCCGATGCAGCCTGGGAGGCGCCATGAACGCCGTGTGTGCCATCGCCGTGGCCGAGTGGCGCTGCTGGCAGCGCTCACGCCTGGCGCTGGGGGCCGG
>CAYPDO010000708.1:0-2691 GCA_964409495.1 uncultured Bordetella sp. | reverse complement strand
CCTGGCGGCCTTCGCGGATGGCCCACACCACCAGGCTCTGGCCACGGCGCATGTCGCCGGCGGCGAAGACCTTGGCCACGTTGGTCTTGTAGGCCGCGGCGCCTTCGGTGGGCGACTTCGCGTTGCCGCGGTTGTCGCGCTCCACGCCGAAGGCCTCGAGGATCGTGGGCACCGGCGCGGTGAAGCCCATGGCCAGCAGCACGAGATCGGCCTTCCATTCCTTCTCGGTGCCCGGCACCTCGCTCATCTTGCCGCCCTGCCACTGCACCTGCACGGTCTTCAGGCCGGTGAGCTTGCCCTTCGTTCCGAGGAACTCCTTCGTCGCGATGGCGAAGCTGCGCTCGCAGCCTTCCTCGTGGCTGGAGCTCGTGCGCAGCTTGGTCGGCCAGTAGGGCCAGACCAGCGGCTTGTCTTCCTGCTCGGGTGGCATCGGCATCAGCTCGAACTGCGTGACGCTGGCAGCGCCGTGGCGGTTGCTGGTGCCCACGCAGTCGCTGCCGGTGTCGCCGCCACCGATCACGATCACGTGCTTGCCATCGGCGCGCAGCTGGTTCTTCAGCTTGTCACCGGCGTTCACCTTGTTTTGCTGCGGCAGGAACTCCATCGCGAAGTGGATGCCGTCCAGCTCGCGGCCGGGCACCGGCAGATCGCGGCTTTGCTCGCTGCCGCCGGCCAGCAGCACGGCGTCGAACTGGGCCTTGAGCTCGTCGGCGCTGACCGTGGTGCTGGCGTCGTTGGTCACCTTGGCGCCGGCGCCATCGGCGGGCATGGCGCCCACCAGCACGCCGGTCTTGAACACCACGCCCTCGGCTTCCATCTGCGCCACGCGGCGGTCGATGTGGCTCTTCTCCATCTTGAAGTCGGGGATGCCGTAGCGCAGCAGGCCGCCGATGCGGCTGTTCTTCTCGAACACCGTCACGCTGTGGCCGGCGCGCGCCAACTGCTGCGCCGCCGCCAGGCCGGCCGGGCCGCTGCCGACGATGGCCACGGTCTTGCCGGTCTTCACCGCGGCGGGCTGCGGCTGCACCCAGCCTTCGGCCCAGGCGCGGTCGATGATGGCGTGCTCGAGGCTCTTGATGCCCACCGCGTCGTCGTTGACGTTGAGCACGCAGGCGGCTTCACACGGCGCCGGGCAAATCCGGCCGGTGAACTCGGGGAAGTTGTTGGTGCTGTGCAGCACCGTGATCGCGTTGGCCCAGTCGCCCCGGTACACCAGGTCGTTGAAGTCCGGGATGATGTTGTTGACCGGGCAGCCGTTGTTGCAGAACGGCGTGCCGCAGTCCATGCAGCGCGCGCCCTGCACCTTGGCCTGCTCGGTGTTCAGGCCGATGACGAATTCCTTGTAGTTCTTGACCCGCTTGGCAACGGGCTCATAGCCCTCTTCCAGACGTTCGAACTCCAGAAAGCCGGTGACTTTTCCCATGATGCTGGCTCCTGAATCTGCTTACTTGGCGGGCGTGACCTTGGCGGTCTTCGCGGGCTTGGCATCGCCCTTGGCCTTGGCGATGGTGTCGTCCTTGGCCTTGGCCGCATGGATCTCGCCCAGCGCGCGCTTGTACTCGTGCGGGAACACCTTGACGAATTTGGCGCGGCTGCTCTCCCAGTCGTCCAGGATGTCACGGGCGCGCAGGCTGCCGGTCCAGCTGTGGTGCTGCTCGATCAGCGCCTTCAGCAGGTCTTCGTCGGCCTCGCCGCGGTGCCACACGGCGCGGTCGATCGTGGCCTCCTGCTCGGCCTTGGGCAGCACCTTGTCCAGCGCCACCTGGGCGGTGTTGCAGCGCTTGGCGAACTGGCCGTCCTCGTCGTACACGTAGGCGATGCCGCCGCTCATGCCGGCCGCGAAGTTGCGGCCGGTCTTGCCCAGCACCACGGCCGTGCCGCCGGTCATGTACTCGCAGCCGTGGTCGCCCGTGCCTTCCACCACCGTGGTGGCACCCGACAGGCGCACCGCGAAACGCTCGCCCGCCACGCCGCGGAAGAAGGCCTCGCCGCTGGTGGCGCCGAAGAGGGCCGTGTTGCCGATGATGATGTTCTTGGCCGCGTCGCCGCGGAAGTCGATCGACGGGCGCACCACGATGCGGCCACCGCTCAGGCCCTTGCCGGCGTAGTCGTTCGCGTCACCGATCAGGTACTGCGTGATGCCCTTGGCCAGGAAGGCACCGAAGCTCTGGCCGCCCGTGCCCTCCATCTGCATGAAGATGGTGTGGTCCGGCAGGCCTTCGGGCCGGTGCTTGATCAACTCGCCCGACAGCATCGCGCCCACGCTGCGGTTGCGGTTGCGCACGTCCTGCATGAACTGCACCTTCTCGCCCTTCAGGATGGCGGGCTGGCACTTGGCGATCAGCTGCACGTCGAGCGCATGCTCCAGGCCGTGGTCCTGCTCGGCCACGTGGTAGCGCGGCACGTCGGCCGGCACCACCGGCACGTGGAACACCTTGCTGAAGTCCAGGCCCCGGGCCTTCCAGTGCTGGATGGCCTTCTTGGTGTCCAGCAGGTCGGCGCGGCCGATCAGGTCGTCGAACGTGCGGATGCCCAGCTGCGCCATGATCTGGCGCGCTTCCTCGGCGACGAAGAAGAAGTAGTTCACCACGTGCTCGGGCTTGCCCGAGAACTTGGCGCGCAGCACCGGGTCTTGCGTGGCCACGCCCACCGGGCAGGTGTTGAGGTGGCACTTGCGCATCATGATGCAGC
>CAYPDO010000707.1:0-2707 GCA_964409495.1 uncultured Bordetella sp. | reverse complement strand
GGTTCCGCGGCGACTGCTGGGTTTGAATTCAACGGCCCCGTTCACGGGGCCGTTGTGCATTTCGGGCTACGCTTGTGCCCTGCCTCATGAGCCCATCCACACCCGAGCCCAGCCCGACCGCCCGCCGTGAACTGCCGGGCGCGCTGGCGCCGCTGGGCGGGCCGGTGTTCCGCGGCCTGTGGATCACCTGGGCGGCGGCCAATCTCACGATGTGGATGAACGATGTCGCGGCCGCCTGGCTGATGACCTCGCTGACCACCGATCCGGTGATGGTGGCCCTGGTGCAGACCGCGTCCACGCTGCCGGTGTTCGTGCTGGGCCTGCCCAGCGGCGCGCTGGCCGACATCCTCGACCGCCGGCGCTACTACGCCGCCACGCAGATCTGGGTGGCCGTGGTGGCGCTGCTGCTGGCCGTGCTGTCGCTGGCCGGCACCATCACCGCGCCGCTGCTGCTGGCGCTGACCTTTGCCAACGGCATCGGCCTGGCGCTGCGCTGGCCGGTGTTCTCGGCCATCGTGCCCTCGGTGGTGCCGCGCAGCGAGCTGCCCGCGGCGCTGGCGCTCAACGGCATCTCGATGAACCTGGCGCGCGTGGTCGGGCCGATGCTGGCCGGCGCGCTGCTCACGCTGATGGCCGGCGGCGCGGCGGTGTTCGTGCTCAATGCGCTGCTGGCGGTGATGGCCTCGGTGCTGATCCTGCGCTGGAAGTCCACGCCGCAGACCAGCGCGCTGCCGGGTGAACGCTTCGTGGGTGCCATGCGCGTGGGCCTGCACCATGTGGCGCACAACCCGCGCATGCGCATCGTGCTGCTGCGCATCTTCGCGTTCTTCCTGCAGGTGGCGGCGCTGAGCGCGCTGCTGCCGCTGGTGGCGCTGCGCCTGCCGGGGGCCGGGCCGGCCACCTTCACGGTGCTGCTGGCCGGCATTGGCGGCGGGGCCATCGTGGCCGCGCTGTACTTTCCGGCGCTGCGCGCGCGCTTCGGCCGCGACACCTTCGTGCGCTTTGCCACCGTGGCGCATGCGCTGCTGTCGGTGGCGGTGGTGTTCGCGCCCAGCCTGTGGCTGGCGCTGCCGGCCATCGTGCTGCTGGGCATGGCCTGGATCTCCACCGCCAACACGCTGAGCGTGGCCGCGCAGATGGCCCTGCCCGACTGGGTGCGCGCGCGCGGCATGTCCACCTACCAGATGGCGCTGATGGGTGGCTCGGCCGTCGGCTCGCTGCTGTGGGGCCAGGTGGCCTCGCTGAGCAGCGTGCAGACCGCGGTGGTGGCCGCCGCCGTGGCCGGCCCGCTGTTCCTGCTGGCCACGCGGCGCTGGAGCGTGGAGGGCGCGGGCGACGCCGACCACTCGCCGGCCGCCGTGCCGGCCACTGCCGAGGCACCGATGATCCCGATCGAGCCCGACGAGGGCCCGGTGATGGTGACGGTGGAGTACTTCATCGACCCGGCCCGCGCCGAGGCCTTTGCCCAGGTGATGCAGGCCACGCGCGCCGCGCGCCGCCGCCAGGGCGTGCTGAGCTGGGGCCTGTTCCGCGACACGGCCGTGCCGGGCCGCTACCTCGAGTACTTCGTCGACGAGAGCTGGACCGAGCACCTGCGCCGGCAGGAGCGTTTCACCGCCGCCGACCGCGAGCTGCGCGAGCAACGCCTGGCCTTCCACCTCGGCGCCGAGGCGCCCCGCGTGCAGCGCTACCTGGCCGACCAGGCCATGCGCTGAGCCCCGCCCCTCCTGGAGAAGACAGCAAACCATGACCCACGCCTTCGACTACCAAAGCCCCTACCGCTCCACCCGCCTGCCGGTGTTTGCGCGCAACGTGGTGGCCACCTCGCATCCGCTGGCCGCACAGGCCGGGCTGCGCATCCTGGCCCAGGGCGGCAACGCGGTGGATGCCGCGGTGGCCACCGCCGCGGTGATGACCCTGGTGGAGCCCTGCAGCAACGGCCTGGGCTCGGACGCCTTCTGCATCCTGTGGGATCCGGCCAGCCAGCGCCTGCAGGGCCTGAATGCCTCGGGCCCCGCGCCGGCGGCCTGGACGCCCGGGTACTTCCAGCGCAAGCACGGCGATGGCGCCGCCACGCCGCCGGTGCGCGGCTGGGACGCCGTGACCGTGCCCGGCGCCGTGGCCGCCTGGGTGGCCCTGAGCGAGCGTTTCGGCAAGCTGCCCTTTGCCGACCTGATGGCCCCGGCCATCGAGGTGGCCGAGCGCGGCTATGCCGTGCCGGTGGTGGTGCAGGAGAAATGGGCCGCTGCGGCCCAGGTGCAGGCCCTGGCCTCGCAGCCGGGCTTTGCCGAGACCTTTCTGCCGCGCGGCCGCGCGCCGAACGTCGGTGAACTGTTCCGCTTTCCCGGCGCCGCCCGGGCGCTGAAGGCCATCGCCGAGACCCGCGGCGCCGCCTTCTACGGCGGCGAGATCGCCGCATGCCTGGCCCGCCAGGCCGCGGCCCAGGGCGGCGCAATGACGGTGGCCGATCTGGCCGCGTACCGGCCGCAATGGGTGGACCCGATCGGCCAGGACTACCGCGGCCACCGGCTGCACGAGATCCCGCCCAACGGGCAGGGCATCGCGGCGCTGATCGCGCTCGGCATCCTGCAGCACTTCGACATCGCCGCGCTGGGTGCCGACAGCCTGGCGGCCCAGCACCTGCAGATCGAGGCCATGAAGCTGGCCTTTGCCGATGTCTACCGCTATGTGGCCGAGCCGGCCAGCA
>CAYPDO010000706.1:0-2710 GCA_964409495.1 uncultured Bordetella sp. | reverse complement strand
CTGACCGCATCGTGGTGATGCGCGGCGGCCGCATCCAGCAGCTGGGCACGCCCGGCGAGGTGTACGAGCGCCCGGCCAACCGCTTCGTCGCCGGCTTCCTGGGGGCGCCGGGCATGAACTTCATCGCCGGCGTGCTGCAGCCCGGCGCGCCGGGCGCGGGTTTCGAGGCGCCGGGTTGGCAGGTGGATCTGCAGGGCTACGGCTGGGCCGCGGCCATGCCGGGTGCCGGTGCGCCGGTGCTGATGGGCGTGCGCCCCGAGCAGCTGCGCATCGCGGCCGACGGTCCGGTGGCCGGCACGGTGCAGCTGGTCGAGCCCATGGGCAACCACCAGGTGGTGTGGGTGGAGGTGGCCGGCCAGGCCGTGGCCGTGCTCGACCATGCCGCACTGCCGCTGGCCACCGGGCAGACGCTGCGCCTGGCGCTGGCCGCTGAGCGTCTGAGCCTGTTCGATCCCGAATCCGGCGCGCGCCTTTGAGCGGCCTGGCGCCGCGGGCTGGCGCTCAGCGCAGGCCCAGCGCCAGGCGCTCCAGCCAGCGCGGCCAGTTCACCGGCCCGCGGTCGCGGCCCAGGCGCACCACCACCGCATCGGCCTGCGGCACGATCACGATGTACTGGCCGTGCAGGCCCTGGGCGACCAGCGTGGCGCCGGGCTGCAGGGCCTCGCTGGGCAGGCCGGGCGGCGAGGGCTGGGCCAGGCGCCGCCACTGCCAGGCGTAGAAGGCCGGCGAGGCCCAGGGGCGCCGCTCGATGTTGCGCCGTGCCGCATCGTCCGCGCCGGGCAGGCCCTGCTGCGCGGCGGTGCTCTGGCGCAGCCAGTCGGCCGGCAGCACGGCCCGGCCGTCGCGCAGGCCGCCGTCGAGCACCAGCTGGCCCAGGCGCGCATAGTCCACCGCGCGCGCATTCAGGCAGCAAAAGCCGCGCACCACGCCCGAGGCGGCGCTGTCCAGGCTCCAGCTGGCCGGGTAGGCCGCGCCCATCGGCTGCCACAGGCGCTGCTCCACATAACGCGCAAAAGGCTGGCCCACCGCGCGCTGCACGGCCATGGCCAGCAGCTGGGTGTCGCCGCTGCTGTAGTGGTAGGCCTGGTCGGGCGGGCCGGCGATCTTCAGGCGTGCCACCTCGGCCAACAGGTCAGGGCGCAGGTAGAAGCGGCCGGCCTCGGCAAAGGGGTTGTTGTAGCTCTCGTCAAAGGCGATGCCGCTGCGCATGGCCAGCAGGTGGCGCAGCGTGATCTGGCCGAAGCGCGCATCGTTGGCCAGCAGCTCGGGCAGCTGGCGGGTGATGGGCTCGTCCACGCTGGCGATGCGGCCGTCGGCGATGGCCAGGCCCACCATCAGCGAGACCACCGACTTGGCCGCCGAGAAGCTGGTGAACAGGCTGTCGCGCTGGTAGCCGTGGAAATAGTGCTCGGCCACCAGCTGGCCGCGCCGCAGCACCAGCAGGGCCACCGTGCCCTGCTCGGCCAGCCAGCGCGCGGCGGCCGCATCGTCCATGCCATCGGGCCAGGGCAGCGGTGCGGGCGCCTCGGGCAGCGGCCGCGGCGTGGCCGCGGCAGCGATCGGGGCGTTGTCGAAGTGCTGGTGGTCGGTGATCATCGACCGGCCCTGCAGGATCATCCAGCCCGGCAGGCTGCTGCAGCCGGCCAGCAGCGCGGCGGCGGCCAGGCTTGCGGCGGCGGCCAGCGCGCGCTTCACGCCAGTGCCTCGTCCAGCCATTCCACCCAGTGCTTCACCGGGGTGGCGGTGCCGCTTTGCAGGTGCTGGATGCAGCCGATGTTGCCGCTCAAGATCACCGCCGGCTGCAGCTCGGCCAGGTGGCCCAGCTTGCGGTCGCGCAGCTGGTGGCTGAGCGCCGGCTGCAACACGCTGTAGGTGCCGGCCGAGCCGCAGCACAGGTGGCTGTCCTGCCCCGCCACCTCAAGGTTCAGCCCCAGCGCGCGGAAGGCCGCTTCCACACCACCCTTCAACTGCTGGCCATGCTGCAGCGTGCACGGGGGGTGGTAGCCCAGCGTGGCGGTCTGGGCCGCGCCCACGCGGCGCTGGCCCAGCTTGCTCTTCAGCGTGGGCAGCAGATCGGGCAGAAGCTCGCTCACATCGCGCGTCAGGCGGCTGATCTGCGCGGCCTTGTCGGCGTAGTCGGGGTCGTGGGCCAGCGCGTGGCCGTATTCCTTGACCGTGACGCCGCAGCCGCTGGCGTTCATCACGATGGCTTCCACCTGGCCCTGGCCGCTCAGGCCGGCCACATGCGGCCACCAGGCGTCGATGTTGCGCTTCATGTCGGCCAGGCCGCCGGCATGGTCGTTCAGGTGGCTGCGGATGGCGCCGCAGCAGCCGGCCTCGTCGGCCACCAGGGTCTGGATGCCGCAGGCATCGAGCACGCGTGCAGTGGCCGAGTTGATGTTGGGCAGCATGGCCGGCTGCACGCAGCCCATCAGCATCAGCACCTTGCGCGGGTGCTCGCGCTGCGGCCACAGCCTGGCGCGCGGGTGCGGCTTGCCCGGCACCTTGTCTTTCAGCGTGCCGGGCAGCAGCGGGCGCAGGGTGCGGCCCAGCGCCATCGCGGTGCCGAACAGCGGCGAGTTCAGGCCCTCCTTCCGCAGCCAGCGCACGGCGCGCTCCGGCGCCGGGCGCTCGACCTTGTCTTCGACGATGCGCCGGCCGATGTCGACCAGCTGCCCGTACAGCACGCCGCTGGGGCAGGTGCTTTCGC
>CAYPDO010000705.1:0-2714 GCA_964409495.1 uncultured Bordetella sp. | reverse complement strand
CGGGTGCCGGGCTGCAACTGCTCGATCAGCGCGGCCAGCAGCGCATCGTTGCGGTAGGGCGTCTCGATGGCCAGCTGCGTCTGCTGTTGGCGGCGTGACAGGGCTTCCAGTTCGCGGATGCGTGCGCTGCGTGCCGCGGCATCCACCGGCAGATAGCCCACGAAGGCGAACTGCTGGCCGTTGAGCCCGCTGGCTGCCAGCGCCAGCAGCAGTGCGCTGGGGCCCACCAGCGGCTCCACCACCAGGCCCTGCTCATGCGCTGCCAGCACCAGCGCGGCGCCGGGGTCGGCCACCGCCGGCATGCCGGCTTCAGAAATCAGGCCGATATCGTGTCCGGCCAGCGCCGGGGCCAGCAGGGGTGTCAGGGCCGGTGCCGGTGCGGCCGGCCGGCCGCCGCCCTTGGGTGGGCGTGGCAGCTCGGTGATGCTGATCTGCTGCAGCGGGCTGGCCAGCGGCACGATGGCGCCTACACGCTTGAGAAAGGCGCGCGCCGTCTTCGCGTTCTCGGCCACCCAGTGCTGCAGCCCGGCGGCGCGTTCGATCACGCCCATGGGCAGCAGCGCGCGCAGGTCCACCTCGCTGCCGGTGCCCAGGTCCAGCGTATTGGGCATCAGCACCAGCCGGCCGGCCTGACGGCGCGGGGCGCCATCGATCAGCGGGCCCATGCCAGTGGCTCCAGGCCGGCGGCACGCAGCAGCGCGCAGGTGTGGATCAGGGGCAGGCCCACCAGGGCCGTGGGATCGTCGGACTCGATGGATCCGAGCAGTGCAATGCCCAGGGTCTCGCACTTGGCGCTGCCGGCGCAGTCATAGGGCTGTTCCAGGTGCAGGTAGTGGGCCAGCAATGCGTCGTCATGCTGGCCGAAGCGCACGCGCACCGTGGCCATCGCCTCGCCCGCGTAGCCGGTGGCGGGCCGCAGCACGGCCACCGCGGTGTGGAACAGCACCGTGCGCCCGCGCATGGCGCGCAGCTGCGCCAGCGCCGGTTCATGCGCGCCCGGCTTGCCCAGCGCCTGGCCGTCCAGGTCGGCCACCTGGTCCGAGCCGATCACGATGGCATCGGGGTGCCGTGCGGCCACCGCCCGGGCCTTGGCCAGGGCCAGGCGGGCCGCCATCGCAGCCGGCGCTTCGGCCGGGCGTGCCGCCTCGTCCACCTCGGGTGCGGCACAGTCGAAGGGCAGGCGCAGGCGGCCGAGCAACTCGCGCCGGTAGCGCGAGGTCGAACCAAGCACCAGGCGCGGCGGCATGGCCGCCGGGGGTGCGCTAGGGGGCATGGACATCGCCCGGATTCTCCCATCGCCGCCGTACACTGGCCGCGATGAAACGCTCGCACGAACCCCTGCGCCTGGACGTCGCCGCCTTTGCGGCCGACGGTGGCGCGCTGTCGGGGCAGTGGCCCGGCGACACGCTCACGCGGCTGGCCGAAAGCCAGTCGCCGCCGCAGGATGTGGCGCTGGGTGACGTGCGCTGGCAGGCCCAGGGCGAGCGCCGTGCCGTCACCGGCGCCGAGCCCGAAACGTGGCTCATGCTGTCGGCCGATACGCGCGTGTGGCTCACCTGCCAGCGCTGCCTGCAGCCCTTCGAGGTGCCGCTGGGCCTGGCGCGGCGCCTGCGTTTTGTGCGGGGTGAGTCGCAGGCCGAGGCGCTGGATGCCGAGAGCGACGACGACGTGCTGGCCCTGGGCCGCTCGCTCGACCTGCGCGAACTGGTCGAGGACGAACTGCTGCTCGCCCTGCCACTGGTGCCGCGGCACGGGCAGTGCCCGCAGCCGCTGCCGATGTCGGCCGGAGACGCCCCGCCCGCCGACGCCGCGGTGGAGCGTGCCAACCCGTTCGCGGTGCTGCAGGCGCTCAAGACCGACCGCGACCAGCAATGATGTCGCCGAAATCCCGGGGCGTGTTATAGTCGCGGGCTTTCCTTTGCGGGCCTGTCCTGCAGAGGCTGGGTTGTCGGCCGGCGACTGCTGGCCGCCCACCCGCCCCAACCGACCCCCGACTGACCCTCAAGCGCACCTGCATAGCTGCCCGCGCGCTGCATTTATCGGACGAGGGTTCGCGCCGGCATTGGCGCCATCGCCTCACATCCGATCTGGAGAATCTCATGGCCGTTCAGCAGAACAAGAAGTCGCCGTCCAAGCGCGGCATGCACCGCTCGCACAACGCGCTGGTGACGCCGGGCACGGCCATCGAGCCCACCACCGGCGAGGTGCACCTGCGCCATCACATCAGCCCGACCGGCTTCTACCGCGGTCGCAAGGTGCTCAAGACCAAGACCGAGGCCTGACCCAGGCCTGCCCGGCGGATCGAGGCGCCCAGGTGCCCATGCCGCCGATCGCCGCGCGAGGCCCGGCCCGCGCGGCCCGTCGTCTTGCCGCCCGCCCGCCGCGGGTTTCGATGCCCGGCTTCGCCATGTGCGCTGCCGGGCGTTGTCGTTGCGGCGTGCGGGCTGTTGCGGTCCTGTGCCGGGCCGCTGGCCGTTTCTGATGTCGCTTCCGTTCCCGATGCTGCAACCTCTCGCCCGTGTGCGTCTCGCCGTTGACTGCATGGGTGGCGACCATGGCCCTTCGGTTACGCTGCCGGCGTGTCGCGCCTTCCTCGACAGCCACCCGCAGGCCGAGCTGGTGCTGGTGGGCACCGCCGAGGCCTTGGCGTCGACGGCCGGCTGGCCGCGCTGCACCCAGGTGGTGGCCACCGAGGTGGTGACCATGGACGATGG
>CAYPDO010000704.1:0-2723 GCA_964409495.1 uncultured Bordetella sp. | reverse complement strand
GTGTGGAGGTCTGGTCGCCGCCACACTGAAGAGAAGCCGCTGCAGGCCATCAAGCACCGTCGAACGACGGTCGCCTGCAGGGGTGTCAAAGCAAGGAGCAGTGAAATGCCCAAGATGAAGACCAAGAGCGGCGCGAAGAAGCGGTTTCGCGTCCGTCCGGGTGGCACCGTCAAGCGCGGTCAGGCGTTCAAGCGCCACATCCTCACGAAGAAGAGCACGACCCGCAAGCGTCAGCTGCGCGGTGCCGTGAACGTGCACGAGACCAACATGGGGCACATGGCACAAATGCTGCCCTTTGCCGGCCTCTGATCTTCTGACGGACTGAAAAGGAGCTACTCATGCCTCGCGTCAAACGTGGTGTTACCGCACGCGCCCGCCACAAGAAGATCCTGGCCCTGGCCAAGGGCTTCCGGGGTCGCCGCAAGAACGTCTTCCGCATCGCCAAGCAGGCGGTGATGAAGGCGGGCCAATACGCCTACCGTGACCGCCGCACCCGCAAGCGCGTCTTCCGCCGTCTGTGGATTGCCCGTATCAACGCCGCCGCGCGTGGTCTGGGCATCACCTACAGCAAGTTCATGGCCGGCCTGAAGAAAGCGTCGATCGAGATCGACCGCAAGGTTCTCGCCGACATGGCCGTCAACGATCCGGCTGCCTTTGGCAGCATCGTTGCCAAGGTGAAGGCCCAGCTCGCCTGATCACGGCCCATTCGCCCCGTGCGCGGCTCGCGTGTGGGGCGTCGCCGACATCAGCTTTGAAGGCCGTCACCTGGGGACGGCCTTTTTTGTTTTCTGAAGTGTTTCCATGAACGATCTCGACGAACTGGTGGCCCAGGCCGGCCGTGATTTCGCCGCCGCTGCCGCGCCCGCCGCGCTGGAAGATGCCAAGGCCCGCTACCTGGGCAAGGCCGGCCGCGTGACCGAACTGCTCAAGCGCCTGGGCGCCCTGTCGCACGAGGAGAAGAAGGCCCGTGGCGCCGAGATCAACCAGGCCAAGCAGGCCATCGAGGCCGCACTCGCGGCGCGCCGCCAGGCGCTGGCCGATGCTGAACTGGAAGCACAGCTGAAGGCCGAGGCGCTGGATGTGACCCTGCCCGGCCGCCAGCGTGGCACCGGCGGTCTGCATCCGGTGTCGCGCACGCTGGAGCGCATGGAGGCGCTGTTCGGCTCGATGGGCTTCGAGGTGGCCGATGGTCCCGAGATCGAGGACGACTGGTACAACTTCACCGCCTTGAACACACCGGCCGATCACCCGGCGCGCTCGATGCACGACACCTTCTATGTGGACACCGCCGGCAAGAACGGTGGCCACTTGCTGCGCACGCACACCAGCCCGATGCAGGTGCGCCACGCCGTGCAGCATGTCAAACGCCATGCCGCCAGCGGCAGCACGGCGCCGATGCCCGAGATCCGCGTCATCGCGCCGGGCCGCACCTACCGGGTGGACAGCGATGCCACGCACTCGCCGATGTTCCACCAGTGCGAAGGCCTGTGGATCGGTGCGAACGTGAGCTTCAAGGACCTGAAATCGGTGCTGACCGATTTCTTCCGCCGCTTCTTTGAAAGCGACGACCTGGTGCTGCGCTTCCGCCCCTCGTTCTTCCCGTTCACCGAGCCCTCGGCCGAGGTCGACATCGCGTTCGAGTCCGGCCCGCTGAAGGGCAAGTGGCTGGAGGTGGGCGGCTGCGGCCAGGTGCACCCGAACGTGGTGCGCAACTTCGGCCTGGACGCCGAAGCGTGGATCGGCTTTGCCTTCGGTCTGGGGCCGGATCGCCTGACCATGTTGCGCTACGGCGTGAACGACCTGCGCCAGTTCTACGACGGCGACCTGCGCTTTCTGAGCCAGTTCCGCTGACCGGCCGCGCCGTCGCCCTGAACCGAACGAATATCCGCGAGTTGCACGATGCAGTTTCCTGAATCCTGGTTGCGCGAGTTCTGCAACCCTCCGCTCGACACGGCACAGCTGGCCGAGCTGCTGACCATGTCGGGCATGGAAGTCGAAGAGATGCGCCCGGTGGCGCCGCCCTTCACCGGTGTGGTGGTGGCCGAGATCGTCGAGGCCGAGCAGCACCCGAACGCCGACCGCCTGCGCGTGTGCCGCGTGGATGCCGGCGCGCACAGCAAGGACGGCCCGCTGCAGATCGTCTGCGGCGCGCCCAATGCCCGCGTGGGCATCAAGGTGCCGCTGGCCCTGGTGGGTGCGATGCTGCCGCCCGCCGAGGAGGGCGGGGCGCCGTTCGCGATCAGGCTGGGCAAGCTGCGCGGTGTGGAAAGCGCCGGCATGCTGTGCTCGGCGCGCGAGCTGAAGCTCAGCGACGACCACGGCGGCCTGCTGGAACTGGCCGCCGATGCGCCGCTGGGCGCCGACATCCGCACCCACCTGCAGCTCGACGACACGGTGTTCACGCTCAAGCTCACGCCCAACCTGGCGCACGGGCTGTCGGTGTATGGCATTGCGCGCGAGGTGGCGGCGCTCACCGGCGCGCCGCTGCGCACGCCAGAGTTCCCGCCGGTGGCCGTGGCCCATGCCGATGTGCTGCCGGTGCAGGTGCTGGCGCCCGACCTGTGCGGCCGTTTCTCGGGCCGCATCGTGCGCGGCGTGAACACGCAGGCCAAGACGCCGGCCTGGATGGTCGATCGTCTGGCGCGCTGCGGGCAGCGCCCGGTGAGCCCGCTGGTCGACATCTCGAACTACGTGATGTTCGAGTACGGCCGGCCCTCGCACAT
>CAYPDO010000703.1:0-2724 GCA_964409495.1 uncultured Bordetella sp. | reverse complement strand
AGTTCGCCGCCGGCAAGACCCTGCTGGTGCCCGGCGCCCCCTTCGTGCTGGACGCCGCCCGCACCGAGCCGGGCGATGACCTGGGCGTGGGCCTCGACTACAAGGAACTGCCGCGCGATGTGAAGCCCGGCGACACCCTGCTGCTCAACGACGGCCTGCTGGTGCTGGTGGTGGATGCCGTGCGCGGCGAGCAGGTGCACACCACGGTGAAGATCGGCGGCGAGCTCAGCAACAACAAGGGCATCAACAAGCAGGGCGGTGGCCTGACCGCGCCGGCGCTCACCGCCAAGGACATGGAGGACATCAAGACCGCCATGGCCTTCCAGTGCGACTACCTGGCGGTGAGCTTTCCGAAGAACGCCACCGACATGGAAATGGCGCGCCAGCTGGCCAATGTGGCCGGCGAGGCCTACCGCCACAAGCCGGCGATGATCGCCAAGATCGAGCGCAGCGAGGCCATCCCGCAGCTCGAAGCCATCCTGAAGGCCAGCGACGGCATCATGGTGGCGCGGGGTGACCTGGCGGTGGAGGTGGGCAACGCCGCGGTGCCGGCGCTGCAGAAGAAGATGATCCGCATGGCGCGCGAGATGGACAAGGTGGCCATCACCGCGACGCAGATGATGGAGAGCATGATCGTCAACCCGGTGCCCACGCGCGCCGAAGTGAGCGACGTGGCCAATGCTGTGCTCGACGGCACCGATGCGGTGATGCTGAGCGCCGAGACCGCCGCCGGCAAGTACCCGGTGGAAACCGTGGAGCAGATGGCGCAGATCGCGCTGGAGGCCGAGCGCGCCGAGGATGTGCGCCTGGACGCCAACTTCACCGACCGCGCCTTCGGCCGCATCGACCAGAGCATTGCGATGGGCGCGCTGTTCACGGCCCACCACCTGGGCTGCAAGGCCATCGTGGCACTGACTGAATCGGGCAGCACCGCGCTGTGGATGAGCCGGCACAACATCCATGTGCCGATCTTCGGCATCACCAGCAAGCCCACCAGCGAGCGGCGCATGGCGCTGTACCGCAACGTGCGCCCGGTGCTGATGCCCGGCCACACCGACCGCGACACCGCGCTGGCCGATGCCGAGCGTGTGCTGGTCAGCCGCGAGGTGCTGCGCCCCGGCGACACCTATGCCATCACCTGCGGCGAGCCGATGGGCTATCCGGGCGGCACCAACATGCTGAAAGTGTGCAGGGTCGGGTAACTGGTGCAACCGGCGCCGCGGGTACGCGGCACCACCCGCCGGGCGGGTTCGCCGGCCGGCTTCGGGCGGCCGGGCGCTCGGCCGGCGCGCTTCGATCAGGCGGCAGCGGGCTCGGCCACGCTCTGCACCAGCGCGGCCACGCGCGGCGCCATGTTCACGGGAATCAGCTCCACCTGCGGGTTCTGGCGCGAGAACACGCGCAGCAGCTCGTCGGCAAAGCCGTGGCCGATGTCCGACAGGCCGTCGAAGTCCAGCTCCACGCGGCGGAAGTCGGCCAGGCGCTGGGCAATGCGCCGCGCCTGGGCACGTGATTCCAGCCCCACCTGCGGCGCCGTGAGCAGCTTCATCGGCACCACGGTGCGCTCGAAGCCGTAGCCCGAGCCGTCACTGCTGAAGCGGCGCATCACCTCGTCCACCGTGCGCTCGGTGTCCAGTGCCACGGCCACATAGATCGAGGTGCCGCGCCCGCACACCGGGCGGCCGCGCTGCCATTCCTCGCGCTGCCAGTCGCGCTGCTGGAAGGCCGCGCCGTTGGCATGCAGATCGAAGATGTCGGCCATCTTGGCGGTGAAGAACAGGCCGCGGCCGGTGTGGCGGTCGGGCTGGCTGCTGAGCTTGCCCTTGGCCAGCTCGAGCATGGCGTGCACCGGGTCGGTGATCTTGAACTGGCGGCCGATGCTGCTGAACACGCCGCGGCCGTCGTCGCTGACCAGCAACTGCATCTGCAAGGGCGTCTGGCGCATCGAGATCGTCACTTGCCGGCCGCCGCTGTGGTCGATGGCGTTGTTCACCAACTCGGTGAAGGCATGCTGGGCAATGCGCGCCACGTTGTCGGGCAGGTCGAAGAACGGCGCGAAGTCCTGCTGCCAGGGCACATCCTCCTGCAGGCCGGCCAGGCTGTAGCGGCGCACCACCTGGCGCAGCGCGCCGGGCTGCCACAGTGGCCGCTCGGGCGTGCCGGCCGGCGCCAGCCACTGCAGATCCACCAGTTGCTCGCACAGGTCGCGCGCGGCCGCCAGCGGCAGCCCCAGGCGCCCGGCCAGCTTCTGCGGCAGGGTGTCCGGGTGCCGGATCACCAATTCGGTGATGCTGTCGCAGGCCTTGCTGAGCGGTGAACGGGGGGGGTGTTGCCGGGCCATGGTGGTGTCCTCGGGCGGGCGGGCCGCCATCGTCAGTGGCTGCCAGTGTCGGGCGGCCCACCCTCGGGCTGAAGCGCAAAAAGCGCGACCCGAACCCGCCAATTCCTGCACCGTCGCCACCCACCCGGCTTGAGCGGCCGGCATTGGCGCCACAGGCTCGCTCGATACAATCCGGGGCAGTTACAAGGCGGTTTCATCGACCTAGCGGCACCATGCCTGCGCCGCACCAGGGCCACCGCCCGCACGGTTTCCCACTCTCCATCCAGGATCTGCCATGCCTCTCGTCTCGATGCGCCAACTGCTGGACCATGCCGCCGAAAACGGCTATGGCATCCCGGCCTTCAACGTCAACAACCTCGAGCAGGTGCAGGCCGTGATGGCCG
>CAYPDO010000702.1:0-2730 GCA_964409495.1 uncultured Bordetella sp. | reverse complement strand
TTGGCCGCCTCGAAGTGCTTGGCCAGCTTCTGCATCTCGATCATGTGGCCGTTGTTGACGGTGGCGATGACGAGCTCGGTAGCGGCGTGCGCGCCGGTGGCGGCCAGGGACGCCAGGCCGGCGGCCAGGGCCAGGGACAGCTTGGAAAGCTTCATGTGCTTGTCTCCTCAGGAGGGGCGGGGGTTGGATCGCTGCGGTGCTTTCACGGCGCACCGTCGGCAGGGCGCAACGATAGGCCCGCCAGCCGCGCGAATTGGTACTTCAGCGGGCCACTTCGATACTTTCCTGCGTCACAAACCTAGGGTTTTCCTGATCTCTGAACAAAAACGTATCAGTTGCAGCCATCACGCCGGCAGGGCCGTGCCGTTCCAATCGAGCTGCACCTGCAGCCCGCCCAGTGCTGCCGATCGGCCCACCGACAGCGCCGCGCCGTGCACGGCAGCGATGCGCCGCACGATGGACCAGCCCAGGCCGCTGCCGTCCTGCCCGCTGCCCAGCACGCGGAAGAACCGCTCGCCCAGGCGCGCCAATTCGGCATCGGCCAGGCCCGGGCCGCTGTCGTCGACCGTCAGGCGCACGCCCTGCCCGCTTGGCCCGGCCGCCACACTGACCTGCACCGTGGCCCCGGCAGGGCTGTAGCGCACGGCGTTGTCCACCAGATTGCGCAGCAGCACGGCCAGCAAGGTGGCATCGCCCTGCACCGGGCAGGGCGCGTCGGGTGCGTCCAGCGCCATCTGCTGCCCGCGTGCGATGGCCTCGGGCGCCAGATCGGCCAGCACGCCACGCGCCACGGCGGCCAGGTCCACCGGCTGCAGCGCCGGCGCGGCGGCCGCGGCCTCGAGCCGGCTGAGCGTGAGCAGTTGCGCCACCAGGCGGGTGGCACGGTCGCAGCCTTCCAGCGTGGCGGCCAGCGCCTGGCGGCGCTCGGGGTCGCTGCTGGCGCCCAGTGCCACCTGGGCCTGGGTGCGGATGGCGGCGATGGGCGTGCGCAGCTCGTGTGCGGCATCGGCGGTGAAGCGGCGCTCGGCCTCCATCAGCGCGCCGATGCGCGCAAGCAGCGCATTCAGCGCCGCCACCATGGGCTGCATCTCCGCCGGAGCGTCGGGCAGGTTCACCGGCTCCAGCGCCTGCGCCTGGCGCTGCGCCAGCTGGCCCTGCAGATGGCGCAGCGGCGCGCTGCCACGGCGCACCGCCCACCACACGCCAAGCGCCAGCAGCGGCACGGCCAGCGCGGCCGGTGCCAGCAGGCTGCGCAGCACGGCGCGCACGATGGCGTGGCGCGCGGCCAGTTGCTCAGCCACATAGACCTGGATGTCGCGCTCGGCGCCGCGCGTGGCAAACACGCGCCAGCGCGCGCCGGCGCGGTCCACCGTGTGGAAGCCCTCGTGGCGCAGGTTGCGGTCGCGGTCGCGATCGGCCTCGCGCGCCGCAGCCGGCGGCACATCGCCACGCGCCGCGCCCGGCGGCAGGGCCTGGTTGCGCACGCTCATCGCGCTGGCCTCGCCCGGGCCCAGCAGGGGCTCGGCCGGTGCACCGGCCGAGCGCAGCACCAGCTGCCCCTCGTGAAACACCTGGAAGGCCACACGCGGCGCATAGCGGTGCAGCACCGGCGCGTCCACGGCCAGCTCGTCGCCATCGTCGTCCAGGTCGCGTGCCTGCTGCGCCACCAGCAAGGCCGCGGCCTGGGCCAGATGCCCGTCGAGCAGTTCGTCCAGCTCATGCCCGGCATCCACGGCCAGCAGCGCCGCGGTGGCCAGCCACACCGCGGCCACCAGGGCCAGCACACCCAGCGTGAGCCGGGCCTGCAGCGAGCGCGGCGCCCTCACCGGCCGGCCTCGCGCGGCGGCGGCGCGGGCGGCGCGTCGGGTGGCAGCTCGCGCGGCATCAGGTAGCCCACGCCGCGCACGGTGCGCACGGCGCCGCTGCCCAGCTTGCGCCGCAGGTGGTGGATGTGCACCTCGATGGCATTGCTTTCCACCTCCTGGCCCCAGGCATAGAGCTGCTGTTCGAGCTGCTCGCGGCTGAGCACGCGGCCGGCGGCCAGCATCAGGGCCTGCAGCAGGTCGTATTCACGCGGGGCCAGCGTCACCGGCTGGCCGGCCCGGCTGACGCTGCGCCCAGCCGGATCGAGCACGATGTCCTGCACCCGCAGCAACTCCTGCGGCGCACCGGCGGCGCGACGCACCAGCGCGCGCAGGCGGGCCGCCAGCTCGTGCAGATCCACCGGCTTGAGCACGTAGTCGTCGGCGCCCAGGTCCAGGCCGCGGATGCGGTCGGGCACGGCGTCGCGGGCGGTCAGCACCAGCACCGGCAGCGTGATGCCAGCCTGGCGGATGGCGGCCAGCACATCCAGGCCGTCGCGCCGCGGCAGGCCCAGGTCGAGCACCGCCGCGGCATAGGGTTCGGCGCGCAGTTCGCGCTCGGCGGCCGGGCCGTCGCGCACCCAGTCGACCTGGAAGCCCAGCTGGCGCAGGCCGGCGCGCAGGCCGTCGCCCAGCAGAGTGTCATCTTCGGCCAGCAGGATGCGCATGGGCTCAGTATGCGGCGCTCACCGGGTGCGACACCGGGGCTGGCTCAATCCGCGTCATCGTCGTCGTGCGCACGCGCGGCGGCAGCGGCCAGGCCGGTCGCGTCGGTCGGCGCCGGTGCGCTGTGCCACTGCCAGGCCCAGAAGCCCTGCACCGCGGCCAGCACCCCGGCCGCCACGCCGCGCCAGGGGCGGCCGATGGC
>CAYPDO010000701.1:0-2745 GCA_964409495.1 uncultured Bordetella sp. | reverse complement strand
TTGGGCAGCAGCACGGCCGGGGCCGTGGACGGAAGCGTCAAGGTGACCTCGGCCAGTTCGCCGGTGGACAGGCCCTGGGGCAGGGTGTCCAGGGAAACCAGGGCTACCCGCTCCTCAGTGATGCTGTCGCTGGTGGCCTCCACCCGGGCCACCTTGCCCGACAAGCGCACACCCGGCTTCGATCGCAGCACGATCGAGGCAGGCAGACCGGCGGCCAGACCGCTCGAGCGGCCCTGGTCCAGCCGCACACGGATCCACAAGGACGCGGGCTCGATGAGCCGCAGCACCGCCTGCCCCGCCACGACGGTGGACCCGGTTTCGGCGTCGCGGCTGATGACCACGCCGGCGGCGGGAGCGAGCAGGCGTACGTTGTCGCGCTGCTGCCGCAGGCCCGCACGGTCGGCCGCCAGACGCTGGGTGTCCTGGCGCGCGGCGGCCAGGTTGGCATCGGCGGCCGCCACGGCGGCATCGGCCGACGCCTGCTCCTGCTGCTTGGCCTCGACGGCGCCAGCGCTCATGAACTGCTGCGCGCCCAGTTCGACATACCGACGCGCAGTGATGGCCGCCAGTTCGCTGCGGGCCTGGGCATCCCGCCGCTGCGCTTGTGCCGCGGCGACCACGCTCGACGACCGCGCCAACGAGGCCTCCAGGGCTCTGGCGCGCTCGTCCAGGTCCACCGGGTCCATCTCGGCCAGCAACTGGCCAGACGTTACCGTGTCTCCCACATCGACCAATACCTTGCTGACGCGGCCGGCCACAGTCGGACCGATCAGATAGGACCGGCGCGCCTCGACCGTGCCGATGCCGAACAGCGATGGCGACAAGCTGCCGACGCTGGCCTGTGTGACCGTTACACGGGTAGGCGCCAGGGGCCCTGAGCGCATGACCACATACCCCAGCGCAGCGATCAGCAGCACCCCGAGCGAGCCCAGCCCGAGCCGGCGCCACCAGTTCGACGGGATTTTCATGCTGCCGCCCGGATGCCGCGAAGGTAGATAGCGAACACGGCATCGGCCTGCGTCTTCATCGCCGCGGGTTTGCCGGTCAGCATCGACTGCATCACGAGGCCCTGGACGATGCCAACAAAGAGCGTGGCGGCGGCTTCGGGGTTGAGCCCGGTGGGCAATTCGCCCGATTTCATGCCGGCCTTGAACTGACTCAGCAGAAGCTGCCGGTAAGCCTGCAGCAGCGCCCTGACTTCCTGCTTCACCGGGGAGTCGGTGGGCTGCTGCAACTCATGGAAGATGATCCGTGGGGCTCCGGGATGCGCGATCACGAAGGCCACATGGGCACGGAACACCGCTTCGAGAGCAAGCACTCCCGAGGTCGCTTCCCGCGCCGCTACTTCCAGCTTCGCCAGCAGTTGCTCGCGCACCCACTGCATTGCCGCCACCCAGATGGCTTCCTTGGTGGGAAAGTGCTTGAACACGGCGCCCTGGCTGACGCCGACCTCCGTAGCAATGTCGCCAGTGGTGATCGACACCGGACTGATGTCCCGGGCCAGATTTAACGCGGATGCGACGATCTCCGCCTGGCGCTCCTCGGTGGGCAGTCTGGTTTGCATGGCAAGTCCCTTTGCGGGCCACAAGTAAGTAATGGAATACTTGCCATCATACGCGCATGTGGTGCGTTCAGCCATCTCCGGAATGAACGCGCTAGAGCTCGACGCTCGGACGCGCTCCTGAGTGCGCTGCCGTACAGAAGCCGAGGTCTGCTTGAGTGCAGGCTAGGCATGTGGGGGAGTACCTGTCCCCTTCACGATGACCAACACAGTGACCATGACTCCCCGATTCGAACCTGAGAGGAACGCCGCTCCCTCCGCGAGGCAGGACGAGCTGGCGTCTGAAGACTCCCCACTGACGAACGCGGAGTTGGTGCAGTTGCGTATCCGCGTGATCGCGTTGGAGAACCTGGTCATTGCGCTGCTGGTCGAAGCACCTGACCGCCAACTGACCCTCGCACGAGACATGGCGATCTACATCTCGCCGCGAGCCGCCTTCACCCAGCACCCGATCACCCTGCGAGCGGCCGACGAGATGCTGAGTCTGGTCGATCGGGCCGACCGCTACCTCCGCCCGCCGATTCCCTGAACGCCACCATGCACACCTTCCACATCTTTCGCTACGACCCAGACGCTCACGAGAAGCCTCGAATGCAGGTGATGGAGCTGGAGGTGGGCGGCGCTGACCGCATGTTGCTGGACGTGCTGACGCGCCTGAAGGCGATCGATCCGAGCCTGAGCTTCCGCCGCTCCTGCCGCGAAGGCATCTGCGGCTCGGACGCCATGAACATCAACGGCAAGAACGGCCTGGCCTGTGTGACCAACATGCGCTCACTGCCGAGCACCGTGGTGCTGAAGCCACTGCCCGGCCTTCCCGTGATCCGCGACCTGTTCGTCGACATGACTGGATTCTTCAAGCAATACCACTCCATCAAGCCTTGGCTGGTGAATGACGACCCGCCCCCAGAGCGCGAGCGCTTGCAGGCGCCCGAGGCCCGTAGAACAAAGAAAATGTGTCCCCGGCTTGTTCCCTATGAGGGGGGTGGTCGGAGTGACAACTTTGTCTACGCATGCAGCGAAGTAAATCTGTCACTTTGTCTTTGAACGAAGCAAATCCGTCACCGTAAGGATGCAAGACCCACGCAGCGGCGTAAGGTCTTGATCCATGGGCGGATTTGATGCGCGACATGTCTCGCCGTTGCCAGCCACGCGTACGCGCGGGGCACGGCTGATCGAGGCCTTCA
>CAYPDO010000700.1:0-2747 GCA_964409495.1 uncultured Bordetella sp. | reverse complement strand
AGGTGGCGGCGGCCCTGGGCGTCCCACAGCCAGCTGCCCTGGCCGCGCACGAAGACGTTGGGCGGGCGTGGGCCCAGGGGCATCAGCGCATGCAGCGGATAGTCGCCGAAGGGCTGTGGCGTGGCAGTGGCAGCTTGGGCGTTGAAGTTCATCGCGAGTCCAGTCGAATCAAGACGGGGTGGGGTGATCCGCGGGGATCACGGCAACCATCGCGGGCCGATGCGGCGCGGGGCCGGGCAGCCCCATGAACGACAAAGGCCACGACGGGTGTCGTGGCCTTTGGAGGTGGCCTTGCGCAAAACGCCAGGCCCGGCAGCAACGATCCCGCTCAACGTGGTCGTCGAGCGCGGCGTCGCAGGGCGCGGGCCAGGGTGCTGTGCATGGTGGGCACACCTTAGCGGCGCCGCACCGGGTGGTCAACGCCGCCCCCGGGCCTGTGGTGCATGGACGACGCTGCCCGGGCCCGATGGCATCATGCCCGCATGCCGTCCCGCCAGGCCCGAGCCACCGCCGCCGACCCTGCCGCCCCGGCGCCCGGGCGCCCGCGCCGCGCCTCGGGCGTGCGCGCGGCCAAGCAGCAGCGCAGCCAGCGCAAGCACCAGGCGCTGCTGGCAGCCGGCCGTGCGCTGCTGGCCACGCACGATCTGCCCTCGCTGTCGGTGGCCCAGGTGGCGGCCGCGGCGGGTGTGGCCGTGGGCTCGTTCTACACCCGCTTCGACGACAAGAACGCCTGGTTCGCCGAGCTGTGCCGCGAGGCCGGTGCCGCGGCCTTCGACGATCTGCAGCAGTTGCTGGCCTCGGCCGCGATGCAGCGCGCCGGTGCTGCGCGCCAGGTGGCGCTGCTGATGCAGTGGCTGGTGCAGGTGCACCGCGCGCACCAGGGCATCTTCCGGGCCGCGGTCAGCGATCCTGCCCGCACCCACCTGTACTGGGGCCCGCTGATGCGCCTGTGCGACGAGGTGGTGGATCTGGTCTACGCCCGCCTGGGCCCCGAACTGGCCGGCGTACCCCCCAGCCAGCGCCGCCGCCGTGTGGGCTTCGCGTTCCAGATGGTGTTCAGCACCCTCGTCAACGCCGTGCTGCACGACGGCGGTCCGGTGCGCCTGCACGATGCGGCGCTGGCGCGCGAGCTGGCGCGCAGCTTTCTGGCCCTGGTGGGCGTGCCCGCGCGCGTCAGAGCGGCTGCAGCATGACCGGCAGGCCGTCGCGTGGCTTGGCGATCGGCACCAGCTGGTAGGGCATGCGGTAGCCGGGCGGCACCTGCCAGCGCCAGCGGCGCAGCACCTGGTGCATCACGGCCTTGACCTCCATGTCGGCAAAGTGCTGGCCGATGCACAGGTGCGCGCCACCACCGAAGGGCAGGTAGGCATAGGCATGGCGCTTGTGCTCGGCGCGCGCCGGCGAGAAGCGCTCGGGGTCGAAGCGCGTGGGCTCGGTCCACAGCTCGGGCATGTGGTGGGTGTGGATCGGTGACACGCCCACCGGCGTGCCGCGCGGGATGCGGTAGCCGCCGAACTCGCAGTCGCGCGCCGCCTTGCGCGGGATCGAGGTGAGCGGCGGGTACAGGCGCAGCGCCTCCTTCATCACCCACTCGGTGCGCTCGCGGCCGGCCAGGTCGTCGAAGCCCAGATGCGCCTGCGGCAGTGCCTGGGCATCGGCGCGCAGCCGTTCCTGCCAGACAGGCTCGCGCGCCAGGCAATAGAACATGGTGGTCAGCGCCGAGGTGGTGGTGTCGTGCGCGGCCATCATCAGGAAGATCATGTGGTCGATGACCTCGTCGTCGCTGAAGGCCTCACCGTCCTCGCTGCGCGCGTGGCACAGCTGGCTGAACAGATCGGGTGTCTCGGCCCGGCGCTTTTCGGCGATCCTGCTGCGCATCAGGCCCACCAGCCAGCGCCGCGCGCGCACGCCGCGCCACATGGCCAGCGGCGGCAACGGCTTGCGCACCAGGGCCAGCGAGGCGGCCACGGTGTCGACAAAGGCCTGGTTCATGCGGTCGGCCTCGGGGCCCAGCGCCAGGCCCATGAACACGCGCGCGGCGATGTTCAGCGTCAGCGCCTTGAGCTGCGGAAACACCCGCAGCTGCCCGGCCGGCCAGGCGTCGACCACGGCCTCGATCACCGGGCCCATGTCTTGCACGTAGCGCGCCATGGCCTGGCGCTTGAACGCGCCCTGCATGATGCGGCGGTGGTGTTTGTGCTGCGGATCGTCCATGGCCATGATGGCGCCCGGAAACACCGCATCGATCCAGTAGGCCCAGCCGCCGCGGTTGCTGAAGTTGCCCTCGCGGTCGTGCAGCACGAACTGGTTGGCCTCGGGCCCCAGCAGCGTGACAGTCTCGAAGAAGGTGCGCGAGCGCACCACGTCGCCGTGCACGGCCAGGCCCTGCGCATTGGCCAGCGGATCACGCAGGAACTTCGGCAGGTTGCCCACCAGGGGCAGGCCCTTCACCAGGGGAATGGCGTGGTAGGGCAGGGCGGTCATGGGGCATCTCCGGCGGTGCGGCGCCACGCGCGGTGGCCATGGCCTGCATCTTAGAAAAACATGAACGGCTGTTCAACTTGGGGCCGGCCCCCGGGCGGCCGGGCATCTCATGGCACAGTGCGGGCCATGCTCGCCTACCGCCACGCCTTTCACGCCGGCAACCATGCCGACGTGCTCAAGCACGCCACCCTGCTGGCCGTGCTGCACCACATGAACCAGAAGGACAAGACCTGGCGCCTGGTGGACACCCATGCCGGCGCCGG
>CAYPDO010000699.1:0-2753 GCA_964409495.1 uncultured Bordetella sp. | reverse complement strand
ATCGGCCGGGCCCTTGAGGCCGGTCTTCTTCAGCGACAGCACGGCGGCCGGCGTGTTGTTGTAGACCATCATCACCGCCACCGGCTTGTTGGGTGCCGTGGGGTTGTTGGCGTGGAACTCCATCAGCGCCGCCAGGTCGGCGAAGCCCATGTCGTAGGTGCCAGACGCCACGCGGTTCACCGCATTGGCCGAGCCGTTGCCGGCATCGACCGTGACCTGAAGCTTCTCGGCCGCGAACAGGCCCTTGGCCACCGGAAGCAGAAAGAAGGCCGAGGGGCCCTCGAAGCGCCAGTCGAGCTGGAACTTCACGGCAGCCGGTGCCTGGGCCTGCGCGGGCAGGGCCGCAGCCAGTATGGCGGCCAGGGCCATGCACAAGGCCAGGCGGCGGGTGGTGGGACGGGCCATTGGGAAAGCTCCTGAACGTGTGGGGTGCATTGGCAGGCCGTGCGGCCTCTGGTGCCGGGCAACTGCAAGCTTCGTGCGCGCTGTTCCACGCGCTGCCACGGGCGCCGGCGCGGTGCGCGGGCTACCCGGTGGGGCATGCGGCGCCCCGCGGCGGGGCATGTGCGCCGCTGCGGTGCCGGTTTTGTCAGTTCCGCGCAGGGCATGTGGTTTGCTACCCGTGCCGGTACGGCCGGCCTCGACGCCGGTCGACGACAACCCTCCTGTACGAAGAGAACATCCATGCCACGCATCGCCCCGCGCCCCCTGCTCGCAGCCCTGGCCCTGGCCTCCCTGGCCGGCAGCGCCGCCGCCAACGCCACCGTCTCGATGTACGGCCTGATCGACCTGTCGGTCAACCGCACCCAGGCACCTGGCGGCGCGGCCATCAAGGGCACCGAGAGCGGCAAGATGACCACCAGCTACTGGGGATTGAAGGGTCAGGAAGACCTGGGGGGTGGCCTGTTCGCGGTGTTCGTGCTGGAAAGCTTCATGCGCAACGACAACGGCTCGCCGGGCCGCTTTGACGGCGACGCCTACTGGGCGCGCAACGCCTATGCGGGCCTGAGCAACGCGTTGGGCACGCTCACGGTGGGCCGCAACACCACCTCGCTGTTCGTGCAGACCCTGCAGTTCAATGCCTTGGGCGACTCGTTCGGCTATTCGCCCAGCATCCGCCACTACTTCACCAGCGGCACGGTCACCGGTGACACCGGCTGGAGCGATTCGGTCAAGTACGTGAGCCCCAAGCTGTCCGGCTTCACCGCCACGGCCATGGGCGCGCTGGGCGAGGGCAATGGCGGGCGCAACATGAGCCTGGCCGGCCACTACACCTTGGGCGATCTGGCGCTGGGCGGCACCTGGCAGAAGGTGGACAAGGGCGCCACGGTGGCCGACACCACCACCTGGCAGCTGGCCGGCTCCTATGCCTTCGGCCCGGTGCGTCTGTATGCGCAGTACGGCAAGGTGGACAACCGCACGACCGGGCTTGAACACAGGCTCACCGGCCTGGGCGCCGCCTGGCGCATCACGCCGCAGGGCAGCGTGCTGCTGCAGTACAGCCAGATCAAGCCCGAAACCGGCGCCAAGCGCACCACCTGGACCGGCGGCTACGACTACTACCTGTCCAAGCGCACCGATCTGTATGCGGTGCTGATGAGCGACCGGCTGAGCGGCAGCAGCACCGGCACCAGCTACGGCATCGGCGTGCGCCACCGGTTCTGAGCCTGGCGCACGGCGGCTGGCGGCGGCCGCGCTGGCCGCCGTCGCCGTTGCGGGTTGGCACCGAGGGGGTAATTCCGGCGGCGGTGGGGCAGGGGCGCTCCTAGAATCATGGCGCACTGCACAAAAGAAGGAAGCTCCCCCCATGCCAGCCCAACGCCGCGCTGCGGCCGCCGACGCTGCCGAATCCGGCGCCGAAGCCGGTCCGCGGATCCTGAAAAAGTATCCGAACCGGCGGCTTTACGACACCCGCACCAGCAGCTACATCACGCTGGCTGATGTGAAGGGCATGGTGCTGGGCGGTGAACTGTTCGAGGTGCGCGACGCCAAGACCGGCGATGAGCTCACCCGCAGCATCCTGCTGCAGATCATCCTGGAAGAAGAGACCGACGGCATGCCGATGTTCAGCACCAACATGCTGGCGCAGATCATCCGGTTCTACGGCCATGCCATGCAGGGCATGATGGGCACGTACCTCGAGAAGAACCTGCAGACCTTCGTCGACCTGCAGGCGCGCTTTGCCGAGCAAAGCAAGGGCCTGTACGACGGCAAGGCCTTCACGCCCGAGGTGTGGAGCCAGTTCATGAGCGGCCAGGCGCCGCTGATGCAGGGCCTGATGGGCAACTACCTCGAGCAGAGCAAGAACCTGTTCGTGCAGATGCAGGAGCAGATCCAGGCCGGCGCGCTGTTCCCGGGCATGCCGGGCTTCGGGGCGCCCAAGAAGCCCTGAGCGCCGTCGCGCGGCCGTGCCGGGCGCATCACCGACAATCGGCGGATGCAAGAAACCCCTGATGCCCCCGCCGCCGGTTCTGCCACCGGCGCGCCGCCCAAGATCGGCTTCGTCTCGCTCGGCTGCCCGGGGGCGATTGATTACAAGCACCATTAGGCCATGAAACGGCGGCCTGTATTGGGCCGGTCTTCTTGTCCTGGCTACAGGTTCGTTGTCGGCATTTGCCTCGCGGGGGCAATCGTTCTTGGCTTCCCCTGCGGAGGCTATGGCACACTCAGGGCCCGGTGCTAGTCACACCACAATTGAAGCGTTCAGCCGCCACGTCAGCGCGGCTTTGCCATTCCCGAATTCCGTCCGATTT
>CAYPDO010000698.1:0-2766 GCA_964409495.1 uncultured Bordetella sp. | reverse complement strand
TCAGCGGGCCACGCCCAGGCGGCGCTGCAGCGCCAGCAGCAGGCCGTCGCAGGCCGGCTCGATCAGGTCGAGCGCATGGTCGAAACCGGCCACGCTGCCGTAGTAGGGATCGGGCACCTCGCGGCCGTCCAGCCAGGGGGCATGGTCGAGCAGCAGGCCCAGGCGCTCGGCCAGCGGCGCGGGGCAGCGCTCGCGCAGCTCGGCCAGGTTGTCGGCGTCCATGGCCAGCACCAGGTCGAAGCGCGAAAAGTCCTCGTCGACCACCGGCCGCGACTTCTGGCCGTCCAGCCGCCAGCCACGCCGGGCGGCCTGGGCCACGGCGCGCGGATCGGGCGGCGTGCCGCGGTGAAAGCCATGCGTGCCGGCGGAATCCACCCGCACCAGGTCGGCCAGCCCGGCCTGGGCCAGCTTGCCGCGCAGCACGCCCTCGGCCATCGGCGAGCGGCAGATGTTGCCCATGCAGACCATCAGCACCGCGATCTGCGGCTCGGGCCCGCGCTTGAAAAGGCGCTTCAACATGGGTCGAGGATAGCCGAGGCGATTGCGGGTCTTCACTTAGGCTTCCCCGCTTGGGTCGTCAAGATTGCCTGACGTTGTCCACTTCAAGCACCGGGGTGGTGCGACGAAAACAGAGGCATGACCGACGGCATGCGGGCGCTGCCGTATCGACCACACCCCAAACCCAGGCCTCTCCATGCGCGACAACGGTTTCGTCTCCCAGCGCGAGTACATGCTGCCCGAAGGCAGCACGCTGGTTTCCTGCACCGACCTGCAGAGCCACATCCGCTACTGCAACCCGGCGTTCATCGAGGTGAGCGGCTTCACGCGCGAGGAGTTGCTGGGCCAGCCGCACAACCTGATCCGCCACCCGGACATGCCGGCCGAGGCGTTTCGCGACATGTGGGCCACGCTGAAGGCCGGCGAGCCGTGGACGGCGCTGGTGAAGAACCGGCGCAAGAACGGCGACCACTACTGGGTGCGCGCCAATGTCACGCCGGTGCTGGAGAACGGCGCCGTCACCGGCTACATGTCGGTGCGCACCGTGCCCTCGCGGGCCGAGGTGCAATCGGCCGAGCGCCTGTACGAACGCATGCGTGGCGCCGAGGCGCGGCAGCTGCGGCTCGACAAGGGCGATCTGATGGTGGCTGGCCTGGCCGGACAGCTGCGCAACATCACCCGGCCCAGCCTGGGCATGCAGCTCAGCGCCATGGCCCTGGGCGGCACGCTGGGCACCGCGGCCATGGCCGAGCTGCTGCTGAGCCTGGGCACCGTGGCCTCGATGGCCGGCGCCTTGCTGCTGGGCAGCGCCGTGGCCTGGCAGGTGCGCCGCATGGCCCTGGCGCCGCTGCGCGAGGCCATCACCGTGGCGCGGCGCATGTCAGCCGGCGACCTGTCGCAGAGCATCGCCTCGCGCCGCAGCGATGAGGTGGGCCAGCTGGCCCGCGCGCTGACCCAGCTGAACGTGAACCTGCAGGCCATCGTGGGCGATGTGCGCCGCGAGGTCGAGGGCATCGGCATCGCCTCGGGCGAGATCTCCAAGGGCAACGCCGACCTGGGCCACCGCACCGAGTCGCAGGCCAGCAACCTGCAGCAGACCGCCGCCTCGCTGGAACAGATCACCGGCACCATCCGCCAGACCGCCGACACCGCGCACGCCGCGGCGCAGCTGGCCCACGAGGCCACCACCGCCGCCGCCGACAGCGGCGAGGCGGCCAAGGCCATGGCCGGCCGCATGGACGAGATCCGCGGCAGCTCGCAGCGCATCGGCGAGATCATCGGCACCATCGACGGCATCTCGTTCCAGACCAACATCCTGGCGCTGAATGCCGCGGTGGAGGCGGCGCGCGCCGGCGAGGCCGGCCGCGGCTTCGCGGTGGTGGCCTCCGAGGTGCGGGCGCTGGCCCAGCGCACCAGCACCGCGGCACGCGAGATCAAGGTGCTGGTGGAAGACGCGGTCGTCAAGGTGGAGGTGGGCACCAAGCTGGCCGCCAACACCGGCGAGACCACGCGCCGCACGGCCGAAGCGGTGCAGCGCGTGCATGCGCTGATCACCGAGATCAGCACCGCCGGCAGCGAGCAGAGCAAGGGCGTCAGCCAGGTCAACAGCGCGGTCTCCGAGCTTGACAACCTGACCCAGCAGAACGCCGCGATGGTCGAGGAGCTGGCGGCCGCGGCCGCCTCGCTCAACAGCCAGGCCGACGTGGTGGCGCAGGCCGTGCGCATCTTCCGGACCTGAACCAGGCGTTGCTGTTCGTGCCGCGGGCCTTCATCGCCGGGCGTGCGCCGAAGCTCAGCCCTTGGTCAGCGGCACCACGTTGACATCGTGCGCGCCGCCCGCGCCGAACACCTGCTCGCGCAGCAGCGCCAGCTGGTCGCGCACGCGGGCCGCCTTCTCGAACTCCAGGTTCTTGGCGTGCTCGATCATCTGCTTTTCCAGCGCCTTGATGCGCTTGGCCAGGTCCTTCTCGCTCAAGCCCTCGGCCTCCACCGCGTCCATCAGGCCCTGCACCTTGGTCTTGTCGTCGGCCTGTGACACCACGCCGTCGATCAGCTCCTTGACCTGCTTCATCACCGTGCGCGGCGTGATGCCGTTCGCGGTGTTGAACTCGGTCTGCTTGGCGCGGCGGCGCGCGGTCTCGTCGATGGCCTTGCGCATCGACTCGGTGATCTTGTCGGCGTAGAGGATGGCGCGGCCGTTGCTGTTGCGCGCGGCGCGGCCGATGGTCTGGATCAGGCTGCGCTCGGCGCGCAGGAAGCCTTCCTTGT
>CAYPDO010000697.1:0-2769 GCA_964409495.1 uncultured Bordetella sp. | reverse complement strand
GTACGGCTTCTCGTCGCTGAAGACCATCGCCATCAAGCACAACTGAACGCACCCCACGGCGCTGCGCGCCTGCCCTCCCGAGGGGGCGCTCAATGCCATGGGGTGGCCCGGCGGAACTGGCGCGCCGCCCAACCGCGCACAATGCCGCCCAAACAAGGTGGCGCAAGCACGGAGGCGGACATGCAGGTGTTTCTCAGCTGGTCGGGCGCGGCCAGCCAGGCGGCGGCCAAGGCGCTGCAGCAATCCATCGAGCGCTGCTTCGACGGCGTGAAGGTGTGGATGTCGGCGGTGGACATCCGCCCCGGGCAGGAGTGGTTTCCCGAGCTGCGCGAGGCGCTGGCCAAGGCGCGCTTCGCGATCATCTGCCTCACCCACTACAACCGCCAGTCGGCCTGGGTGATGTTCGAGGCCGGCGCCATTGCCGCCACCTTCAAGGGCGTGCGCATGGTGCCGCTGGTGCTGGATGGCGCCAAGACCGATGTCGAGGAGCCGCTGTCGCGCTTCCAGGGCGTGGCCTTCGGCAAGGAGGACATGCGCCAGGTGTTCCAGTCGGTCAACGAGAGCCTGGGCAGGCAGCTGACGCCCAGCACGCTGGACGCCAGCTTCGAGCGCGAGTGGCGCAAGCTGCAGCCGGCGGTGCGCAAGGCGCTGGCGCTGGAGCCGGCCTACGACGTGTTTCTGTCGGTGCCGATGGCCGCGCTGGACACCGAGGCGCGCTACCAGGCCTTTCGCAATGAAGCGATGAAGGTGGTCACCGCGCTGGAGCAGCGCTGCGGCCTGCGCGTGTACTGCGCGCTGCGCGACATCCCCTCGATGAAGGCCTTCGACACCGGCGGCGCGGCGGCCAACGACGACCTGGCCATGCTCGAGCGCAGCGGCCACTTCGTGATGCTCTACCCCGAGAAGCTGGCCACCAGCGCGCTGTTCGAGGCCGGCTATGCGCTGGCGCGCGGCCTGCCCTGCCGCTTCTTCGTGCGCGACCAGAGCCAGGACGCGCACAAGCTGCCCTACCTGATGCGCAAGCTGACAGAGGCCTACTCGCAGGTCTCGATCGTCGACCACACCGAGTGGAGCAGCTACGACGACATCGCCGACTGCCTGGTCCGCAACCGCAAGCGCTGGTTCGGTGCGCCGCTCACCGCACGCCGGCTCAACCCCTGAAGGCCGATCCACCATGTCCCAAGCCACCCGTCTGGATGGCCAGCGCGTGCTGATCACGCAGGCCGATGTATTCATGGGCCCGGCCTTCTGCGAGGGCTTTGCCGCCTGCGGTGCCGAGGTCATCGCCGACACCCGGCCGCTGGCCGACGACCCGCAGGCGCCCGCCGCGATGGTGGCCGCGGCCGGCCATGTGGACGCGCTGGTGGTGCACCTGGCCTTGCCGGCGCCCGCCACCCCGGCCGGCGAGGTGGGCGAGGCCGAGTGGCGCGCCGTGTTCGCCGCCATGGTCGACCCGATGCCGCGCCTGCTGGCCGCGGTGCTGCCGCAGATGCGCGCGCGCGGGTCGGGCTGCGTGCTGGTGATCGGCAGCGCCGGCGCGCTGCGCGGCCAGAAACGCACTGCCAGCTACAGCGCCGCGCGCGGCGCGCAACTGGCCTGGGTGCGCTCGGTGGGCCTGGAGCTGGCGCCGCTGGGCGTGCGCGTGAACGCCATCGCGCAGAACTTCGTCGACAACCCCACCTACTTCGGCCCCGAGGTGCAGGCCAACCCGCGCTTCCAGGAGCGCCTGAAACGCGAGGTGCCGCTGGGCCGCCTGGTGGCGCCGCAGGAAGACGCGCTGTTCGCCGCCTACCTGTGCAGCCCGGCGGCGGCCTGCTTCGTGGGGCAGGTGTTCCCGGTGTGCGGCGGCTGGGTGACTTGAGCAGCCGCCGGGCCTGCCACTGATTTCCCCCACAATCAAGCCATGCCTGCCAATGTCGAGATCAAGGCCCGTATCCCCAGTGTCGACGCGCTGCTGCCGCTGGCCATCGCGCTGGGCGATGACGAACATCCGCAGCTGATCCACCAGGACGACACCTTCTTCAGCGTGCCGCACGGCCGGCTGAAGCTGCGCGTGTTCAGCGATGGCTCCGGCGAGCTCATCGCCTACCAGCGGCCCGATGCCGAAGGCCCCAAGCTGTCTGATTACGTGATCGCCCCGGCCACCGAGCCCGAGAGCCTGCGCGAGGCCCTGGTGCGCGCCTGCGGCCTGCTGGGCCGGGTGCGCAAGCACCGCCTGCTGGTGCTGGTGGGCAGCACGCGCATCCACCTCGACCGGGTGGAAGGCCTGGGCGAATTCCTCGAGATCGAGGTGGTGCTGCAGCCCGGCCAGAGCGAGGCCGATGGCCAGGCCGAGGCGCGCGGCCTGATGGCCCGCCTGGGCGTGGGCCCCGAGGCCCTGGTCAGCGGCGCCTACCTCGACCTGCTGCGCGCAGCCCAAGCCGGGGCATGACGGGCGGCATGTCCGGCCAGGCCACTGGCGCGCCGCTGCTGTCGGTGCGCGACCTGCGGGTGGTGCTGAACACCCCGCGCGGCCCGGCCGAGGCGCTGCGCGGCCTGAGCTTCGACCTGGCGCGTGGCGACACCGTGGGCCTGATCGGCGAATCGGGCTGCGGCAAGAGCCTCACCGCGCTGGCGCTGATGGGCCTGCTGCCCGAGGGCGCGCAGGTGCGCGGCTCGGTGCAGCTGCACGGCCAGCTACTGGTGGGCCTGCCCGAGGCCGACTGGTGCGCGCTGCGCGGCAACCGCGTGGCCATGGTGTTCCAGGAGCCGATGACGGCGCTGAACCCG
>CAYPDO010000696.1:0-2773 GCA_964409495.1 uncultured Bordetella sp. | reverse complement strand
CCGATCTGCACCCGGCACGACGCGGCCTTGGGCAGGGTGTCGGTGGTCATGATGCCCTGTGCCGCCAGGGCCCAGGCATCAGGCTGCAGTGCCGCCAGCGCGGCCGGCAGGCCAGCCTCGATGCGCTCGACCGGCAGGGTTTCCATGATCACGCCGGTGGAAAAGGGCAGCACCTGCTGCTCGCCCACGCCCAGCAGCGCGGCCAGCGCCGCACAGGTGCGCCGCGCGCGCGCCAGGCCGTCGGCACCGGTGCCGGCATTGGCATTGCCGGTGTTGATCAGCATCGCCCGGATGCCGGCGCCGGCATCCAGATGTTCGCGGCACACCTGCACCGGCGCTGCGCAGAATCGGTTGCGGGTGAAGACGCCGGCCACCGACGCCCCATCATCCAGCGCGAACACCACCAGGTCCTTGCGGTTGGCCTTGCGCACGCCGGCCTCGGCCACGCCAATGCGCACCCCGGCCACCGGGAACAGATCAGCCGCTACCGGCGGTTGCAGATTGACGGGCATGCGCTGGAACCTTCGCGTTGCTCTGGTGAACGGGAGAGCGGATTGTAGAAACGAAAAAGGCGGCCGAAGCCGCCTTGTCTGGCATGCGGGCGTTGCCGCCCGCAGTACGCGTCGATCAGCCGCGACGACGGCTGGCCAGGAAGCCCAGGGCGCCCAGACCGGCCAGCATCATGGCGTAGGTTTCGGGTTCCGGAACCGGCGTGGCAGCGACGTAACCGCCGATGGGGGCCGACATGGCCGAGAACGCAGAGATGTGCAGCGTATAGCTGCCAGCCGACAGGCCCGAGAACGAGAATCCGTCCGTCGCGTCGCTGTCGGTCCAGTTGGTCATCCCGTCGCTGATGGTGGCGGCGGTGAACACGTTCGGGGTGAACGACGACACACCACCGAACACATCGCTCATGCCAGTCAAGGTGAACGAATAGTCAAAACCCGTGAGGCTGCTGACAACGCCGCCGATGAACGACGGGCTGGAGGTCAGCGGACCGAGCGGGATCGTGGAGGCGAAACTGGATGCACCAGCCAACGCCAGGGTTGCCGCGGCAACGATCGACTTCAATTTCATGTGTACCTCTCCTTGAACCAATGAACCAAGCCTAGCAAGATGCACGCCAACATGAAACGGTCAGCATCGTGCTCACTTGGCTTCAGCTTAGCGGCCCACGGCCTCCGAGACACCCCCCACCCAAGGGATCACCCGAGTATCAGAATGCAACGCAAGTAGGTAAAGCAGCAGTTAAGCCAGTTTTCCGTGGCAGTTTTTATACTTTTGTCCACTTCCGCAGGGACAAGGATCGTTGCGCCCCACCCGCGGCTGGCGGGCAGCCACGCTTGCCGGATCGGTCTCCCGGCTCACGCTGCCGTCCTCGTTCGGATGCGTGTAGGTCACATTGCCGAGCTGGCTGGCCGATGACTCGATCGCCTCGGCGGCCTGGGCCACCTGCTCTTGCGACTGGATGCGCACGGTCATGAGGATGCGCGTGACCTCCATCTTCACCACATCCAGCAATTGGCTGAACAGCTCGAAAGCTTCGCGCTTGTATTCCTGCTTGGGGTTCTTCTGTGCGTAGCCGCGCAGGTGAATGCCCTGGCGAAGGTAGTCCAGCGCGGCCAGATGCTCGCGCCAGTGGCTGTCGATGGACTGCAGCAGCACCATGCGCATGAAGGGGCTGAACTGCTCGGTGCCCACCATGTCGAGCTTGGCCTGGAAGGCCGCGTCGGCCGCGGCCACCACACGCTCGACGACGTCCTCATCGGTGATGGCGTCGCTGTTCTCGACCTCGGCGCGCAGGTTGACGGTCACCTGCCACTCGTCGGCCAGCACCTTCTCCAGCCCTGGCAGATCCCACTGCTCTTCAACCGACTCGGCCGGCACAAAGCTGCGCACCACCTCCGACATCGCACTCTTGCGCAGGTTGGTGATCTGCGCCTGCACCGACTGCGACTCGAGGATCTCGTTGCGCTGCTGGTAGATCACCTTGCGCTGGTCGTTCGACACATCGTCGTACTCCAGCAGCTGCTTGCGCACGTCGAAGTTGCGCGCCTCCACCTTGCGCTGGGCACTCTCGATGCTGCGCGTGACGATGCCGGCCTCGATGGCCTCGCCCTCAGGCATCTTCAGGCGGTCCATGATGGCGCGCACGCGGTCGCCGGCGAAGATGCGCATCAGCGAATCGTCCAGCGACAGATAGAAGCGGCTCTGGCCCGGATCACCCTGGCGGCCGGCGCGGCCGCGCAGCTGGTTGTCGATGCGGCGGCTTTCATGCCGCTCGGTGGCGATGATGCGCAGGCCGCCGGCGGCCTTGACCTGGGCGTTCAGGCCTTCCCATTCGCCATGCAACTGGGCGATGCGGCGCGCCTTCTCGTCGGCCGGGATGGCCTCGTCGGCCTCGACCATCTGCACCTGCTTCTCGACATTGCCGCCCAGCACGATGTCGGTGCCGCGGCCGGCCATGTTGGTGGCGATGGTGATCATGCCGGGCCGGCCGGCCTGGGCCACGATCTCAGCCTCCTTGGCATGCTGCTTGGCATTGAGCACCTGGTGCGGCAGCTTGGCCTTGCTGAGCAGGCTGCTGATCAGCTCGGAATTCTCGATCGACGTGGTGCCGACCAGCACCGGCTGGCCACGCTCGTGGCTGGCGCGGATGTCGGCGGTGACGGCGTCGAACTTCTCCTTGGCGGTCTTGTAGACCAGGTCGAGCTCGTCCTTGCGGATGCGCTGGCGGTTCGACGGGATGACCACGGTCTCGAGGCCGTAGATC
>CAYPDO010000695.1:0-2773 GCA_964409495.1 uncultured Bordetella sp. | reverse complement strand
AGCAGAAGTTCTCCATGAACTGGCTGGGCAGTTCGACCGCGTCCCACTCGACGCCCGAGATGCCGGCCACCGAGAGCTCGTCCACCTGGGTGAGCAGGTGGTGCAGGCCATGGCCGAACTCGTGGAACAGCGTGATCACGTCGTCGTGCGTCAGCGTGGCCGGCTTGTCACCCATCGGGGCGCCGAAGTTGCACACCAGGTGCGCCACCGGGGTCTGCACGGCCTTGGCGGCATCGGGCCGCGCCCAGCGGCTGCGCTCGCCATCCATCCAGGCGCCAGGGCGCTTGCCGGTGCGTGCATAGGGGTCGAGGTAGAAGCGGCCCACCAGCTGCGGCGCGGCGTCGCCCTGGCCGCGGCGCTCGATGCGGTAGAAGCGCACGCCCTCGTGCCACACCGGCGCGGCCTCTTGCCGAATGCTCACCTCGAACAGCGTCTCGACGATGTGGAACAGGCCTTCCATCACCTTGGGTTCGGTGAAGTACTGCTTCACGGCCTGCTCGCTGAAGGCGTAGCGGGCTTCCTTGAGCTTCTCGCTCACGTAGCTCAGATCCCAGGGCTGCAGGTCGGCCAGGCCCAGGTGCTCGCCGGCAAAGGCGCGCAGCTCGGCGAGGTCGCGCTCGGCATGCGGGCGGGCGCGGCGCGCCAGATCTTCGAGGAACTGGCGCACCTGGGCCGGGCTTTCAGCCATCTTGGGCACCAGCGACAGCGTGGCGTAGTCGGGCTGGCCCAGCAGGGCGGCCTCTTCGGCACGCAGGCGCAGCAGCTCGTCCATCACCGGGCCGTTGTCGCGCTCGTCCGGGCCGAACTCGCTGGCGCGGGTGACATAGGCGCGGTAGAGCTCCTCGCGCAGCGCGCGGTCGTCGGCGTACTGCATCACCGGCAGGTACACCGGCATGTGCAGCGTGAGCTTGTGCTGGCCGGGCTGGTCGGCCCCGGCGGCCTCGGCCGTCTGCTGCTGCACATCGGCCGGCACGCCGGCCAGGCGGGCGCTGGGCACCTGCAGGCTGAAGCCGTCGGTCGCGTCGAGCACATGCTCGGAGAAGGCCTGGCCCAGTTCGGCCAAGCGCTCCTGGATGGCGGCGAAGCGTGTCTTGGCCTCGCCCTGCAGCTCGGCGCCCGACAGCACGAAATCGCGCAGCGCATGGGCCAGGGCCTGGCGGCGCGCGGGGCTCAAGTGCTCGGCGCCGGGGCCGGTGGCGATGGCCTTGTAGCGCGCGTACAGGCGTTCATCGGCGCCCAGCCGGGTGTGGAATTCGGTGACGCGGCCCAGGTTGGCGTTGTAGGCCTCGCGCAGCTCGGGCGTGTTGGCCACGGCGTTGAGGTGGCCCACCAGGCCCCAGGCGCGGCTCAGGCGTTCCAGCGGCACATCCAGCAGCGCCGACAGCGCGTCGTAGTCGGCCGGGCCGTCGGCGGCCACCGCGCGTTCCAGCGCGGCCTCCGCATCACGCAGCAGCTCGTCGAGTGCCGGGCTCACATGCGCGGGGCGGAAGTCGGCATAGGCGGGCAGGTCGGCGGGGCTGATCAGGGGATTGGTCATGGCAGCAGTGTCGGGGCGTCAGCACGGATGATGGGGCCGCCGCCGCCAGGGTCAAGGGATGAACAGGGGGCGAACCCGGGCCGAAAGCGCCGATCGCCTGCGTCGGGTGCCCGCCGGCATGCCGGAGGCAGCCTCAGGCGGCGGCGCCTGCCGCACCACGGGCCACGCGTTCGGCCGATTCCAGCGTGTTGACCAGCAGCATCGTGATGGTCATCGGGCCCACGCCGCCGGGCACCGGGGTGATCCAGCCGGCCACCGTGCTGACGCCGGCAAAGTCGACATCGCCGCACAGCTTGCCTTCGTCGGTGCGGTTCATGCCCACGTCGATGACGATGGCGCCGGGTTTCACCATCTCGGCGGTGAGCGTGTTGCGCCGGCCCACGGCGGCCACCACCACATCGGCCTGCCGGGTGTGCGCCGCCAGATCGGGCGTGGCGCTGTGGCAGATGGTGACCGTGGCATTGGCCTGCAGCAGCAGCAGGGCCATCGGCTTGCCCACGGTGTTGCTGCGGCCGATGACCACCGCATGCTTGCCGCGCAGATCGGTGCCGGTGCTCTCGATCAGCTTCATGCAGCCGTAGGGCGTGCAGGCGCGAAAGCCCGGCAGGCCGCTGGCCAGGCTGCCGGCGGAGTGGATCGAGAAGCCGTCGACATCCTTTTCGTCGGCAATGGTTTCGATGACGCGCTGCGGGTTGATGTGTTTCGGCAGCGGCATCTGCACCAGGATGCCGTGGATGGCCGGGTCGGCATTCAGCGCCTCGATGCGCGCCAGCAGATCGGCCTCGGGCAGGCTGGCGTCGTACTTCTCCATCACCGAGTGCAGGCCGCTCTCGGCGCAGGCCTTGACCTTGTTGCGCACGTACACGGCCGAGGCCGGGTCTTCACCCACCAGGATCACCGCCAGGCCCGGCTTCACGCCACGGGCGGTGAGGGCGGCGGCACGGGTGGCCACGTCGGCGCGGATCTGTTGCGACAGCGCGGTGCCGCTGATCAGCTGGGCGGTCATGTGGTGTCTCCAAACCATGGCCGACGGCCATGGCGGTGAGGCTCATATCGCGAAGCGATGTGATGCCGGAACCAAAACACCAAGGCCGCTGGAGCAGCGGCCTTGTGGGGGGATGGCTGACGGAATGGCAGCCCGGCGTCAGGCCTTGGCGGCAGCCGCCGAATTGGCGCCGAGGGCGATCTTCAGCAGATCGGCCACGGTGTTGGCGTTGAGCTTTTCCATGATGTTGG
>CAYPDO010000694.1:0-2783 GCA_964409495.1 uncultured Bordetella sp. | reverse complement strand
GCCCAACATCAACCTGCGCGACCCGGCGCTGTACCGCATCAAGCACGCGCACCACCACGCCACCGGCGACCAGTGGTGCATCTACCCGATGTACACCTATGCGCACCCGATCGAGGACGCGCTGGAAAACATCACCCACTCGATCTGCACGCTCGAGTTCGAGGACCAGCGCCCGTTCTACGACTGGCTGCTGGCGCGTCTGGTGGAGGGCGGCCTGCTCAACGCCCCGGCGCCCAAGCAGCATGAGTTCGGCCGGCTCAACCTCACCTACGTCATCACCAGCAAGCGCAAGCTCAAGGCCCTGGTGGACGAAGGCCATGTGCAGGGCTGGGACGACCCGCGCATGCCCACGATCGCCGGCCTGCGCCGCCGCGGCTACACGCCGGCGGCCATCCGCAAGATGGCCGAGGACACCGGCGCCAGCAAGTCCAACATCTGGATCGACTACAGCGTGCTCGAAGGCGCGCTGCGCGCCGACCTGGAAGGCCAGGCCGCGCGCGCGATGGCCGTCATCGACCCGCTGCCGCTCACGCTCACCAACTGGGCCGCGCTGTACGGCACCGACCACCGCGAGCCCTGCAGCGCCCCGGCCCACCCGCAGCGGCCCGAACTCGGCCTGCGCAGCTTCAGCCTCGGCCCCGAGCTGTGGATCGACCGCGACGATTTTGCTGAAGCGCCGCCCAAGGGCTTCTTCCGACTGTTCCCGCCTCAGGTGCTGCCCGATGGCAGCACCGGCCCGGGCAGCAAGGTACGCCTGAAATACGGCATGGTGGTGGAATGCACCGGCTGCGAGAAGGATGCCGATGGCCGCGTCACCCGCGTGCTGGCCACCGTGGTGCCGGATACGAAGAGCGGCACGCCCGGTGCCGATGCCGTCAAGGTCAAGGGCACCATCACCTGGGTGGGCCAGCACGACGGCATCGCCGCCGAGCTGCGCCTCTTTGACCGCCTGTTCACCCAGGCCCAGCCCGATGCCGGCGAAGGCGACTTCCGCGACGCGCTGAACCCGGCCAGCAAGGCCGTGGTCACCGGCTATGTCGAGCCCTCGCTGGCCGCGGCCCCCGCCGACACGCGCTTGCAGTTCGAGCGCCACGGCTACTTCGTCACCGACCGCAAGGACCACCAGGCCGGCGCCCCGGTGTTCAACCGCATCACCACGCTGAAGGACAGCTGGGGCAAGTAGCGGCATCCGACGCGATGGCCCATCAGAGCCATCGCCGCAACGCGCGCACTGGCCCGAGCGGGCGATGTGCGCGCGGCGGCGCTTCGAGAGACTTCCGGCATGGCGACAAGGCGTCGCCGACACCCCCTCCAAACCTCGCCGGGAGAATCTCATGGACCTGTCCGATACCACCCAAGTGCTGCGCGCCGAAGCCCTGACGCGCCACGACATCTACCGCTGGATCCACAAGGCCCTGCGCGCGCGCATGTGCCGCGTGCTGGTGCAGGCCGGCAGCCTGGACGTGGCCGATGCCACCGCGCTGCACGCCACGCTGGATGCCGTGGACGGCCTGCTGGCCCAGTGCCGCGCCCACCTGCAGCACGAGAACGACTTCGTGCACGCGGCCATGGAAGCCGTGCAAGCCGGCAGCAGCGCCAATGCCGGCGACGACCATGCCGACCATGACGCCCACATCGCCGCCCTGGCCGCCGCCAGCGCCGCGCTGCGCCGCGAACCCACGGCCGACGCCGCGCTGCACCTGTACCAGGCGCTGGCGCTGTTCGTCAGCGAGAACCTGGCGCACATGCACATGGAAGAAACCGAGCACAACGCCGTGCTGTGGCGCCACTGCAGCGATGCGCAGCTCCAGGCGATCGAGCAGCGCATCCACGCCAGCCTGCCGCCGGCCGAGATGATGGACACGCTGCCCTGGCTGTCCACGGGCCTGAATGCCAGCGAGCGTGCCCAGCTGATGCTCGACATGCAGCAGGGCATGCCGGCGCCGGTGTTCGAGGCCGCGCTGGCCAAGGTGATGGCCCCGCTGAACGAGCCGCAGCGCGCGCTGCTGTGCCGTGCGCTGGGCCGCGCGCCGATTCCGGGCCTGATCCAGATCTGACCCGCGCTCAGGCCGCCATGCCGGCCGCGCCACCGGTGCCGAACAGCAGGGCCTCCACCGCCCGCGTGTCGTTGACCGTGCGCACCTGCTCGTACAGCACCTGCGCCTCGTCAAAGCGCCGGCGCAGCAGGTTCAGCCACTGCTTGATGCGCCCGGCGCGGTGGCGCGGCTCCACATGCTGGGCCACGCGCTGCCAGTAGTGCGCCAGCAGTGGCGGCACGGCGGCCCAGCCCGGCGCCTGCGCGGCGCCGCCGCGGATGGCCAGCGCCAGGCCGGGGTCGGCCACCATGCCACGGCCCAGCATCAGCGCCTGGGTACCGCTCTCGGCGCGACAGCGCAGCGCATCGTCCACGGTCCACACCTCGCCATTGGCCACTACCGGCAGCGCCGGCACGGCGGCGCGGATGTGGGCGATGCGGTCCCAGTAGGCCGGCGGCTTGTAACCCTGCAGCTTGGTGCGGCCATGCACCACCAGCTCGCTGGCACCGGCGGCGGCAATGGCGCGGGCCACGTCCAGCATGGTGTCCTCGTCGCGGTTGCCCAGGCGCATCTTGGCCGACACCGGCACGCCCGCCGGCACGGCGCGGCGCACCGTGGCCACGATCTCGCCCACCAGTTCGGGCTCGTCCAGCAGCACGGCGCCGCCGCGGTGGCGGTTCACGCACTTGGCCGGGCAGCCGAAGTTCAGGTCCACGCCCTCGGCGCCCAGCTCGGCCAGGCGCGCGG
>CAYPDO010000693.1:0-2784 GCA_964409495.1 uncultured Bordetella sp. | reverse complement strand
GCCGCGCTGGTGGAAGAAAGCGCCGCCGCCGACGAAAGCCTGCGCGAGCAGGCACAGCGCCTGACATCGGTGGTGAGCGGCTTCCGCCTGGCCTGACGCGCAGGCCCGCCGCCCCAATCCAAGCCCCGGGCCGCCGGCCGGGGCCCACGACGCCCGCCGCGTGACAAACGCCGCGGGCGTCGCCATTGGCGCGCCTGCCGTGGTGCATGGCCGGCCTGCATCCGGCCTCAAGCCCCGCCATGGTGCGTCGATAACTCCCCACGTGCAGCATCGATTCAACCCGCTGCCGGATGGAGTATTCGATGAACCATTCCAATCCCCTGACCCGCCTGAGCCGCAGCCTGCGCGGCGCCGCACTGGCCACCGGCCTGACCGCCGCCACCGCCCTGGGCCTGGGCGCCCTGCCACAGCCGGCCTGGGCCAGCAACGAGACGCCGGTGTCGATCACCGGTGCCCGCGTGATCAGCGCCGACGATGGCAAGGCCCTGTCCGCCAGCCGCAGCGCGCTGTTCGTGGACACGCGCAACGCGATGAACTTCGGCAAGGGCCATGTGCCCGGCGCCATCACCGCCTCGTACAAGGAAAAGAGCGAGAAGGTGGAAGGCTTCGACGCCAGCAAGGACGAGTTCGACATCGCGAAGCTGCCCGGCGACAAGAACACCAAGCTGGTGTTCTACAGCGACGGCCCTGCCGGCTGGAAGTCGTACAAGGCCGCGGTGCTGGCGGTGAAGGCTGGCTACCGCAACGTGATGTACATGCGTGGCGGCTTTGCCGAGTGGGAAGCCAAGGGCCTGCCGGTCGAGCGCTGAGCCGCGCGCCGCACACGCACCGACCCGCACCGCGATGAAGTCCCCCACCCTCTCCACGCGCCAGGTCATCCGCCTGGGCTTTGCGCTGCCGGCGCTGCTGTGCCTGGCCATCGGCCTGGGCGGCTGGCTGGCCGCCGGCACGCTGCGCAGCCTGGGCGAGCAGCAGCTGGGCCTGGCCCGGCTGCAGTCGCACCTGAACGGCACGCTGCGCGCCGCGGATGACGTGCTGGTGACCAGCGATTCGTCCAGCGCGCGCAAGGCCTTCGGCCTGGCCCTGACCGAACTGCGCAGCGACCTCGCGCGCCAGGCCCCGGCGCTGGCCGGCACGCCGCTGGCGCAGCCGCTGCCGGCCCTGGCCCGCGCCATCGAGGCCTTCGGCCAGCTGCCCAAGCCCGGCCCCGACAACGACGACGCGATGATCGCCTACGGCAAGCTCTCGGCCCAGGCCGATGCCACGCTGGCGGCGCTGGCCGAGTACCTGGCACAGCAGGATGCCCAGGCCCAGGCCCGCGCCAGCGGCCTGCTGGGCGCCAGCGGCCTGGGCGCGCTGGGCGGCGGCGTGCTGGCGCTGCTGGCCGGCCTGGCCGTGGTGCGGCGCGTGGAGCACCGCTTGGGTGGCGAGCTCGAGACCGCGCAGGCGCTGATGCGCCGCGTGGGCCAGGGCGATCTGCGCGCCTTCAGCCACCAGGGCCGGCCCGACAGCGTGATCGGCACGCTGGCGGCCATGACCGACGGCCTGCGCGGCTCGATGGCCACGGTGCGCGAGGCCGCACGCACCATCCACCAGGCCTCGGCCGAGGTGGCCGCCGGCAGCCAGGATCTGGCCCAGCGCACCGACCATGCCGCCGGCAGCCTGCAGCGCACCGCCAGCTCGCTGACCCAGCTGACCGCCACCGTGGGCGCCACCGCCGGCGCCGCCGGCCAGGCCGAACAGCTGGCGCGCGGCGCGGTGCAGGTGGCCGGCCGCGGCGGCGCGGTGGTGGCGGATGTGGTGTCCACCATGGGCGGCATCAACGGCGCGTCGCGGCGCATCGGCGACATCGTGGGCACCATCGACGGCATCGCCTTTCGCACCAACATCCTGGCGCTGAACGCCGCGGTAGAGGCGGCGCGCGCCGGCGAATCGGGCCGCGGCTTTGCCGTGGTGGCCAGCGAGGTGCGCAGCCTGGCCCAGCGCAGCGCCGAGGCGGCACGCGAGATCCGCGGCCTGATCGGCGCCAGCGTCGAGCAGGTGGATGCCGGCACACGCCTGGTGCAGGGTGCCGGCGCCACGATGGGCGAGATCGTGGGTGGCGTGGAACGCGTGAGCGGCATGATTGCCGAGATCACCCGCGCCGCCGGCGAGCAGACCCAGGGCATCTCGCAGATCGACGACGCCGTGCGCCGCCTGGACGAGATGACCCAGCAGAACGCCACGCTGGTGGAGCAGAGCGCCGCGGCGGCGCACAGCCTGGCGCAGCAGGCCCAGGGCCTGACCGCGCTGATCGGGCAGTTCCAGATCGACGCGGCCGCGCCGGCCTGAACCCGGCCTGCGGCGCCTACTGCGCGGCCTGGCGCAGCGTGTCCATCACCGGGCGGCGCAGCACCTCGCGCAGGCCCCACCAGCCGGCCGCCCAGGCCAGCACGGCGCCGGCCACCAGGCCGGCCAGCGGCACCCAGGGCGCGGGCGTCCAGCTGAACTCGAACACGCGCTGCGCCAGCAGCCCACCCAGCACCACCGCGGCCAGCGAGGCCAGCAGCCCGGCCAGCGCGCCCACGCCCAGCATCTCGGCGCGCTGCACGGGGAGCTGCTGCGTGGTGCCAGCACACTCCGCTCGCTTGTCCGCGTATTCACGCGCACGGTTCTCGCGCGTGGCCGTCACCGCGGCAAACAGCACCACCACGCCGGCCGCCAGCGTGAAGCCGAACAGCACCTCCACCGCGCGGATCACCTGGTCCAGCACATGCTGCACCTGGGCCAGCGAGGCCGACAGGT